>DATLLM010000170.1:0-7753 GCA_035537855.1 Chloroflexota bacterium
TCCCCCGCTTGAGGAAGACGGCGTTGCCCATGGCGTCCGTGCGCACCTCGTCCGCCAGGGGGCGCCCCGCCTCGACCACCACCCGCCGGATCTGCTCCTCCCGGGAGGGCACGCCGGGCGCCTCGGACAGCCGCTTGAGCAGGTCGAGGTCGAGCGCCATCAGGCCTGCCCCTCGCCGGGCATGAAGATCTCGTAGCGGGCGGGGTCGGCGTAGCCGTCGATCTCCTCCGGCGTCACCCCCGTGCTGTCCAGGGCCGCGCGCACGATGCGCTTATTGAAGGGACTCACCAGGTCGTGGGCGAAGTACTCCTCGACCGGCATCCACAGGCACTCCTCGATCTCCTCGACCTGGCGCGTGACCTCCTCGCTCAGCGGGGCCAGGCGGCAGACGAAGTAGATGTCCGACTTGCCGTAGCGGTAGCCGTGCCAGTGGCGGAAGCAGACCAGGGCCTCGAAGCGGGCGTGCACCCCGGTCTCCTCGAAGACCTCGCGCAGCACGGCGTCCACCAGGTGCTCGCCCGGTTGCAGGGCGCCGCCCGGCAGCTTGTAGTAGCGCCGGGCGGAGGCGCGGTGCCGCTCGCAGACCACGAGCAGCTCCCGCCGGTCGTTGATCACCACCCCGCCGACGCCGACGAAGTGCGTCGCGTGGGGCGGGACGAACGCCCCCGGCACCAGGCGGCGGGTCAGGGTCACGCTGTCCTCGTCCGCGTGGTGGAAGCCGAAGCCGGCCTCCACCGCCACCGGCACCAGGGCCGCCCGGGTGATGGGCACGTCCAGCCAGACCAGCCGGATGCCCTCCTCCGTCCACGCTTTGAGCGATTCGCTCAGCCGGGCGGCGAACTCCGCCGCGTCCTCCGGCAGACTCTGGGATTCCACGATCGTCCCGCCGAAGCGGTCGGCGGCGCTGGCGAGCGTGCTCGTCGTGCTGGCCATCTGCTCTCTATCCGGGGCTCTCTCTCCGGGTGCTGGTTCCCGGCGGGGCCAGCATACCAGGGAGGCGATCGCCCCAGCAGGGCCGTCCCCCGGGGCGCACTCAGGACCGCGGGCCGCCCCCGGTGGCCGGCAGACGCACCCCCGGGCCACCCGGCCCCCCGCCGGCGACGATCTGACCGCAGGCCACGTCCGGCGAGGGCAGCACGGCGGCGCCGTGCAGGTTCACGTAGTACTCGCCGGCGAGCACGCGGGCCAGCGGCGCGTCGACCGCCGTCCGGGCCGTCGCCGTGCCCTGGGCGTCGCTGCGCAGGTCGGTCAGGGGCAGCGCGATGCCCCGGTCCGGTCCGCCGCAGCGCCCGGCGTTGATGTGGTTCAGGAAGGTGGCGTTGGGGGGCAGTCCGGTCACCCGCACCGTGACCACGGTGCGCGTCCCGGCGGCGGCGAGCGTCGCCGTGCCGCCGGCGGCGCCGGCCCCGCGGGGCCGGATCGTGGCGCTGGCCCCGGCCGGCGCGGGCTGGGCGGCCACCGGGACGGCCGCGGGCAGCAGCAGGGCGCCGCCCAGCCCGGCGGCGACGAGCGGCAGGGAGAATCGGCGCAGCCGGGCGGGCGGACGGAGCAGACGGAGCAGACGGAGCGGCGTCATTCGGGCCCCCTTCGGGGCGTCACCCTAGGGGGCGGGGTACTCAGCCATTGCTCACCGCCGGGGGCGGCCCCGATTGGGGACCGCCCCCGGCGCCCGGTGGCGCAAAGCCGGGTAGGATTCCGGGCCTGAAGCGCCCGGCCGCCGCCGGCCGGAAGGGGGAGTCCGCATGCCCGAAACGCCACCCTGGGTTGGCCCGCACTGGTCGGTCAGCCCGCACAACTTCGACCCGGCCGCCGCCGTCCCGGCGCACCCGGTGGCGCTGCACGACATCACCGTGCGCGACGGCGAGGAGTGCGCCGACGTCGCCTTCTCGGTCGACGACAAGGTGCGCTTCGCCGAGGCCCTGGCCGAAGCCGGGGTGCGCCGGCTCGAGCTGTTCCCCACCGTGCCGGGGTGGTTCGAGGCCATCCGGGCGGTGATGGGCCGGGTCGACGCCGGGCTGCCCCTCGACGTCTACGTCACCTGGGAGGCGGCCAAGACGCCGCGGGTGCTCGACCTCGGGGTGCGCCACGTCCTGGTCTGGTACCGCTCGTCCGAGGTCTACCAGCGCCACGTCCTGGGCCGCCCCCGCCAGGCCCTGCTGGACGAGGCCCTGGACGGCATCCGGGCGGCCCGCGCGGCCGGCGCCGAGGTCAACCTGTTCATGCCCGAATCCTCCCGCCTGCCCCTCGATCTGCTGCGCGAGACGGTGCTCGCCGCCGAGCAGGCCGGGGCCCAGGCGTTCACGTTCGTCGACAGCCTCTCCATCTGCCACCCCGGCGCCGTCCGCCGGGTGGTGCAGGCGATGAAGGGCTGGACGGACCGGCCGGTCGAGGTGCACTGCCACAACGACTACGGCCTGGCCACCGCCTGCGCCCTGGCGGCGTACGAGGGCGGCGCGGACGTGCTGCACTGCTCCGTCAACGGGGTCGGCTACCGCGCCGGCGGGGCCGCCCTCGAGGAGGTGGTCATGGCCCTGGAGGCCCTCTACGGGGTGCGCACGGGCGTCCGCCTGGAGCGTCTGGCCTGGCTCTCCCGGGTCACCGAGGAGATCACCGGCATCCCCGTCGGCTACTTCAAGGGCGTCACCGGGACGGGCGCGACCCGCGTCGAGCAGTGGGGCGCCACCGCCCGGCTGGCCGCCGCCGGCGAGCGGCGCAGCGCCTTCGCGTTCGAGCCGGAGGCCGTCGGGCGCCGCCCCCAGGTGCTCGTCGGCAAGTGGAGCGACGCCCCGGCGGTGGCCCTCAGGCTGGGGCAGCTGGGCCTCGACGTCTCCGGCGAAGCGCTCGACGCCATCCTGGAGCGCTGCCGCCGCGCCGGCCTGGCCCGCGGCGGCCCCCTGAGCGACGCCGAGCTGCTGGCCATCGCCCTCGGCGGGTGACGCGCCCGTCCGCGCCGGCCCCGGTCAGGCGCCGACGTAGGCCGCCAGGTGCTCGCCGGTGAGGGTGGAGCGGGCGGCGACGAGGTCGGCGGGGGTGCCCTCGAAGACGATCCGGCCGCCGTCGTGGCCGGCGCCGGGGCCGAGGTCGATGATCCAGTCGGCGTGCGCCATGACCGCCTGGTGGTGCTCGACGACGATGACCGACTTGCCGGCGTCGACGAGGCGGTCGAGCAGGCCGAGCAGCTGCTCGACGTCGGCCAGGTGGAGGCCGGCGGTCGGCTCGTCGAGGACGTAGACGCCGCCCTTCTCGGCCATATGGGTGGCCAGCTTGAGCCGCTGCCGCTCGCCGCCGGACAGCGTGGTGAGCGGCTGGCCGAGGCTGAGGTAGCCGAGCCCGACGTCGGCGAGCCGGTCGAGGATGGCGTGGGCGGCCGGCGTGCGCGCCGCGCCGGCGCCGAAGAACTCCCGGGCCTCGGTCACCGACATGGCGAGCACCTCGCTGATGTCGCGCCCGCCGAGGCGGTGGTCCAGCACGGCCGCCTGGTACCGCTTCCCGTCGCACTCCTCGCAGGTGGTGGCCACCGTGGCCATCATCGCCAGGTCGGTGTAGATGACGCCGGCGCCGTTGCAGGCGGGGCAGGCGCCCTCGGAGTTGGCGCTGAACAGCGCCGGCTTCACGCCGTTGGCCTTGGCGAACGCGTCGCGGATCGGGTCGAGCAGGCCGCTGTACGTCGCCGGGTTGCTCCGTCGTGAGCCGCGGATGGCGCCCTGATCGATCGCCACCACGCCCGCGCCGGCGGGGATCGACCCGTGCACGAGGGAGCTCTTGCCCGAGCCGGCGACGCCGGTGACGACGACCAGCACCCCGAGCGGGATGTCGACGTCCACGTCGCGCAGGTTGTGCGCCGTTGCGCCGCGAATCTCCAGCGCGCCGCCGGGCGTCCGCACCCGCTCCTTGAGGCGGGCCCGGTCGTCGAGGTGGCGGCCGGTGAGGGTGCCGCTGGCCCGCAGCCCCTCGACGGTGCCCTCGAAGCAGACGGCGCCGCCGGCCGCGCCGGCGCCGGGGCCGAGGTCGACGGCGTGGTCGGCGATCGCGATCGTCTCCGGCTTGTGCTCGACGACGAGCACCGTGTTGCCCTTGTCCCGCAGCCGCAGCAGCAGGTCGTTCATCCGCTGGATGTCGTGCGGGTGCAGCCCGATGGTCGGCTCGTCGAAGACGTAGGTGACGTCGGTGAGCGAGGAGCCGAGGTGGCGGATCATCTTGACCCGCTGCGCCTCCCCGCCCGAGAGCGTGCCCGACGGCCGCTCGAGCGCGAGGTAGCCCAGCCCGATCTCCACGAACGAGTCGAGCGTCTGCTGCAGCGTCGCCAGCAGCGGGGCCACCGACGGCTCGTCGAGACGGCGGACCCATTCGGCCAGGTCGCTGATCTGCATCGCGCAGGCGTCGGCGATGTTGATCCCGCCGATCCGGGACGACCGGGCCGCCTCGCTGAGCCGGCTGCCGCCGCAGTCGGGGCAGGCGGTGAAGGTGGCCGCCCGGTCGACGAACGCCCGGAGGTGCGGCTGCAGCGCCTCCCGGTCCTTGGAGAACATCGACTTCTGGAGCTTGGGGATCAGCCCTTCGTAGGTGAGGTTGACGCCCTCGACCTTCACCTTGGTCGGCTCGCGGTGGAGGAAGTCGTGCAGCTCGGTCTCGGTGTAGTCGCGGATCGGCTTGTCCGGATCGAGGAAGCCCGACTCGGCGAAGAGCCGCACCGTCCACCAGCCGTCCGACTTGTAGCCGGGGACGGTGATCGCGCCCTCGGCGAGCGACTTGCTCGCGTCGTAGAGCTGGGTGAGGTCGATGTCGGAGACGGTGCCCCGGCCTTCGCAGCGCTGGCACATGCCGCCGGCGCGGCTGAAGGACTTGTGCACGGTCTTGCCGCCGCCGCGCTCGACCGTGATCGCCCCGGTCGCCCGGACCGTCGGGAGGTTGAAGGTGAACGCGTTGGGCGAGCCGATGTGCGGCCGCCCGAGCCGGCTGAACAGGATGCGCAGCATCGCGTTGGCGTCGGTCGCGGTGCCCACCGTGGAGCGGGGGTCGGCGCCCAGCCGCTGCTGGTCGACGATGATCGCGGTCGTCAGCCCTTCGAGCACGTCGACCTCCGGCCGCGCCAGCGTCGGCATGAAGCCCTGCACGAAGGCGCTGTAGGTCTCGTTGATCAGCCGCTGCGACTCGGCGGCGATCGTGCCGAACACGAGCGAGCTCTTGCCCGAGCCGGAGACGCCGGTGAACACCGTCAGCCGGCGCTTGGGGAGCGCGACGCTGATGTCTTTGAGGTTGTTCACCCGCGCGCCGTGCACGCGAATCTGGTCGTGGCTCCCGGCGCCGCGCGGCGCCGGCGACCGCGGGGCCGTCTTCGTGGCCGTGCTCATCGACTCTCCCTCCGTTCGGCGCGGTTCGGCGCGCGGCGCAGCCGGCGGGACGGCGCGGCCCACCGGCCGCGCCGCGCCGTCCCGGTCGACGCTCACCGGTCCTGGAGCAGCCCGAGCACGTTGCCGTCGGGGTCGGCGAACGTGGCCACCAGGCGGCCGCCGCCGACGTCGTGCGCCGGCTCCTTCACGGTGGCGCCCGCGGCGGTCACCTCGGCCAGCTTCGCCGCGATGTCCGGCACGTGCCAGTAGGCCACCGGCGAGGCCATGCCCTGCGGGCCACCGCCCGGCACCAGCCCGATCTGCTGCCCGGCGGCCTCGTAGCCGACGTAGTAGGGCCCGTCGGTCTGCGGCGCGACGCCGAGCAGGGCGGTGTACACCGCCTTGGCCGCCGCCAGGTCGGACACGGGGTGCAGCACGGTCTTGATTCCCTGGGTCGAGGTGTCGGTCATGGTCACTCCTGAGGTCGTGGTGGTGGTGTCCACGTCATCACTCTAACGGCGGCCCGGTGGCCGGCGCTTCTCGATTCCTGATCGGTTTGGGGGCCGGATACGCCCCCCCACGGCGGCGCCCCCGCCGGGCGCGCCGGGCGCGCCGGGCGCGCCGCGGGCGCCCGCGGTCGAGCCGTCGAGCGCGGGGCCGGGACGGGCCTTAGCGCTGGGCGGCCGGCGCGGCTTCCGGCGCGGCTTCCGGCGCCGCAGCGGCCCCGCCGGCCGCGCGCCACTCGCGGAAACCCTGGGGGTAGGTCACCTCGCCGCGCACGCGCAGGCCGTTGACCAGGGCGCGCAGCCGGGCGCTGCGCTCGGGCCCCTTGGGCAGCGCCGCCTGGAGCCGGCGGCGCTGCTCCGCCAGGTACTCGGTGAACGCGCCGAACTCGGCGTCGAAGAGGCGCTCGAACTCGGCCCGCAGGGTGCTGGCCAGGGCCGGACTCGTCCCCCCGGTGGCGAAGGCGACGCGCAGCCAGCCGCTGCGCACCAGCGCGACCATGACGAAGTTGGAGTCCTCCGGCTGGTCGTAGGCGCTGATCAGGATGCGCCGCGCCTCGCAGCCGGCGTAGATCCGGCGCGAGAGCGCCGGGTCGGACTTGACCGTGTTCACGGCGAGGTAGATCCCGTCCAGATCGGCGTCCTCGTAGCGGCGCCGGTGCAGGGTGAGCCGGCCCGCCTCCGCCCAGGACTCCAGCTGCGCCGTCGCCTCCGGACTGACCAGCGTCACCCGCGCCCCGGCGTCGAGCAGCCGGCCGCTCTTCTCCTCGGCCTCCGGGCCGCCCCCCACCATCAGGCAGGGCCGGGCCTCGACGTCGAGGGAGACCTGGAAGTAGTTCTTCATCCTCATCGCGGAACCTCTCCGGTGGACGGCGCCGCCGCCGGGGCCGCGGCCCCGGCGGCGTACCAGTCCAGCTGCGCGTGCAGGCGGGCGACCTCCCCCACCACCACCACCGCCGGCGAGCGCACCCCGGCGGCGGCGGCCAGCGCGGGCAGCTCGGCCAGGGGCCCGGTGACGACGCGCTGAGCCGGGGTCGTCCCCCGCTCCACGATCGCCGCCGGCGTCTGCGCCCCCCGCCCCCCGGCGACCAGGCGGGAGACGATGCCCTCCAGGCGCCCGACGCCCATCAGAATCACCAGCGTGTCGGCCGCCGTCGCCAGGGCCGCCCAGTCGACCCGGGCGTGACCCGGGGGCGGATCGGCCGCCTCGTGCCCGGTGACCACCACCACCGAGGCGGCCAGCCCCCGGTGGGTGACCGGGATTCCGGCGTAGGCGGGCACGGCGACGGCGGCCGACACCCCCGGCACGATCTCGTAGGCGATGCCCGCCGCCGCCAGGGCCAGGGCCTCCTCGCCGCCGCGCCCGAAGACGAAGGGGTCGCCGCCCTTGAGGCGCACCACCTGGCCGCCGCGGCGCCCGTGCTCCACCAGCAGGGCCTCGATCTCGGCCTGCGACGGACTGCCGTGCCCCCCCCGGCGGTCGCCCGGTGGGGGGCCGTCCGGCCCGCGGGCGTCGTCCTCACCCCCGGCGGGGTGGCTCCCCGGGTAGGTCTTGCCCACGTCGATCAGCGCCGCCCGGGGGGAGACCAGGCCGAGCACCCGGGCGTCGACCAGTCCGTCGTAGAGCACCACGTCGGCGCCGGCGAGCAGATCGCGCCCGCGCACGGTCAAGAGGCCGGGATCCCCCGGTCCGGCGCCGACCAGATAGACGGGCATTACTCAATGTTCCCGATCAACTTAGTCGACAATCTACTCAATGGTATCGGCTGCGACCGCCGCCGGCAAGGCGCGGTCGCCCCGCCCGGTCGGGAGCGGCCGGCCCCCGGTGCGTCGCTCGGGTGATCACGCACCCGGTGGCGCGCGCCGGGCGTTCCTCGGTTGCGGAGGGACAACGCGGACGTGGAGGCGGGCGGACAGCGC
>DATLLM010000171.1:0-9632 GCA_035537855.1 Chloroflexota bacterium
GAGCAGCTCAAGGGCACCTTCCGGGTGCGCCCCGGGACCGAAGGCGGCACCGTGGCCCAGATCACGCTCCCGCCCTTGCACTGATCGCGGCCGGCCCGCCGGCTCGCTGTGCTAGGGTACGTTGTGCTCGGCGATCGGTTCCCGCCGGGGCCAAAGGAGGAGCATCGTCATGGCCAACATCGCGGACATCGAGGGCATCGGCGCGGTCAACGCGGGCAAGTTGAAGGAAGCCGGCGTGGCCTCGACCGACGATCTGCTCAGCATGGGCGGCACGGCCAAAGGGCGGCAGACGCTGAGCGAGAAGACCGGGATCAGCGGCCACAACCTGCTGGAGTGGGTCAACCGGGCCGACCTCTACCGGATCAAGGGCGTCGGCGAGGAGTTCTCGGATCTGCTCGCATCGGCCGGCGTCGACACCGTGCCCGAGCTGGCCCAGCGCAACGCCGAGAACCTGCACGCCCGGCTCACCGCCGTCAACACGGAGAAGAAGCTGACCCGGCGCGTGCCCACCCCCCAGCAGGTCGGGGAGTGGATCACCGAGGCTAAGACCTTGCCGAAGATGGTGGAGTACTGAGCGAGCGCCGAGCGACCCGGCGTTCCCGGGTCGCTCGCTCACCCTACGCGAAGCGGAAGGGGTAGAGCAGGTCGCGCGCCACCAGCAGCGCGCCGAGGGCGGCGACGTCCTCGCCGAGCGGCGTGACCCGGATTCGCCGGGGCACCGTGCTCAGCAGTCCGGCCTCTTGCTTGACCCGCGCCTCGACCGCCGGGATCATCAGGTGGGCCCGCCCCAGGGCGACCATCCCGATCAAGGAGACCACCTCGATCGGCTGCCCCAGCAGGCAGAGGGAGACGATCAGCTCGCCCAGCCGGGCGCCACAGTCCGCCCAGAACTCGAGGTCCTCCGGGATGTCCCGGGCCGTCCCCCGAAACTCGGGGTGCCGCTCCTGGTAGCGCGCCGGCAGCGCCCAGCCCCCGATGAAGCTCTCGTAGCAGCCCCGGTGGGGGCGCCCGGTGCAGGCCGGGCCGTCGAACTGCAGCACGCTGTGCCCCAGCTCCGTCGGCTGATCCCGTCCCCCGGCCAGGAGGGCCACGCCGACGCCGGTGCTGAGGGTGATCAGGGCGCCGTCGTTCACGGCCACGAGGCCGCCCCGCCGGCGCTCCGCCTGCAAGGCCATCTCGGCGTCGTTGCGCACTTCGACCTCGCAGCCGAAGCGCTCTTGAAGCAGCTCGCGTAGGGGCACCGTGCCCTGCCACTCGGGCCCCAGATTGGCGGCCGCGGAGACGGAGCCGCTGCGGGTGTCGACGTGCCCGGGCGTGGCAACGACGACGAAGCGCGGCTCCGGCTCGACCTCACGGACGGAGCGCTCGACGTCCCCGAGGACGCGCTGCACCTCGCCCGGCTCGAGGGCGCGACGCTGGGTCCGCGCCTTGAGCCCGGCGGCAGCCCGGCAGACCGTGCCGCCGATGTGGACGCCAACCGCACCGGGAAGGTAGCGAGCGCCGCCGGCTTCTGTCTCCATCCTGCGCATATTGTAAGGTGGTAGGGCGAGGGGGGCGGACGGTCGAGCGGTATGGGGGACCATCTCGCGCCGCGGGCGCGACGGCAAGGGTTTCGCACATGGCTGACAGCGTGCGCCGAATTGCAGTCTCCACCGGTGGGGGTGACTGTCCGGGACTGAACGCGGTGATCCGGGCCGTCGTCAAGACGGCCACGAGCGTCTACGGCTGGGACGTGCTGGGGATCGAGACGGGCTTCGACGGCCTCCTCGGCCGGGGCGGCGCCCGCGTCCGCCCCCTCACGTCCGAGTCGGTGCGGGGCGTGCTGCCGCAGGGCGGCACCATCCTGGGCACGAGCAACCGGGGCAACCCTTTCGCCGTCCCGGACGCGGACGGCGGCCAGCCCGTCGACCGCTCGGCCGAGGTGATCGATCGCCTGACCGAGCTGGAAGTGGACGCCGTGCTGACCATCGGCGGCGACGGCAGCATGCGCATCGGCGCACAGCTGATGGAGCTGGGCATTCCCATCGTCGGGGTGCCCAAGACGATCGACAACGACCTGGAAGCGACCGACGTCACGTTCGGCTACGACTCGGCGCTGCACGTGGCCACCGAGGCCATCGACCGCCTGCACACCACGGCCGAGAGCCACCACCGGGTGATGCTGGTCGAGGTGATGGGGCGCAACGCCGGCTGGATCGCCATCGAGTCCGGGCTCGCCGGCGGGGCGGACGTGATCCTCCTGCCGGAGATTCCGTACCACCTGGACGAGATCGCCGACGCCGTCGTGCGCCGGGCGAGGGCCGGGCGCAAGTTCTCCATCGTGGTCGTCTCCGAGGGGGCCCTTCCCAGGGGCGGGGAGCAGACGTACCGCCCGGGCTCCGGGGTCTCGGCCACCACCTCCGCCCGGCTCGGCGGCGTCTGCGACCGCCTCGCGGGCGAGATCGCCGAGGTCAGCGGCGCGGAGACGCGCAGCACGGTGCTCGGCCACCTGCAACGCGGTGGCTCGCCGAGCCCGTTCGACCGCGTCCTGGGCACGCGCTTCGGCGCCGCCGCCGTGCACCTGATCGCGAAGGGCGGCATGGGGCGGATGGTGGCGCTGCGCGGCACCTCGATCGTGGACGTCCCCATCGCCGACGCCATCGCCCGTCCCAAGCTGGTCGACCCGGCGGGCGAGCTGGTGGAGACGGCCAGGAGCGTCGGGGTCAGCTTCGGGAACTGAACGGAGCGCGCACGCGAGCTCGGGGCAGGGAGAGAGGGGGCGTCGAGGCCGCAGATGGACCCGCTGTTCATTCCGGTCGTGCTGGGGAGCATCCGGCGCAACCGGCGCAGCTACCTGCCCGCCGTGCTGCTGACGCAGCGGATCGAAGCCGCCGGTCACCGCACGGAGCTGATCGATCTGCGCGCGGCGCGGCTGCCGCTGTACGACGAGGAGGAGGCGACGGAGGCCGACCCGGCCGTGGTCGCCTTCAAGGCGACGCTGGCCCGGTCCGACGCCTCGTTCTGGCTCTCTCCCGAGTACAACCACAGCTTCACCGGCGTGATCAAGAACGCCATCGACCACCTGCACGGCGAGCTGCGCCGGAAGCCGGTGGCCTGCTGCGGGCTGGCCGGCGCCGCCCACGGCGGGGTACGCGCTTCGGAGGGGCTGAAGACCGTGCTGATCGAGCTGCACGCCGTGCCCATCCGGGAATCGGTCAACTTTAGCGACGCGCGCACCCTGTTCGACGCCGGCGGCGCCCTGCTGCGCGCGGAGTTCGTCGAGCGCATCGACTACGTGCTGGCGGACCTGGTCTGGTACGCCCGCACGCTGGGATGGGGTCGCGAGCACCTGCCCATCCCCCAGCGGCGGCGCTGAGCCAGGTACGCTTTGCCTGTGGACCGAGTGCGGGGGGCGTGCGCCGCGCCGGGGGCGTCCGGGAGGCTGACCCGGCGACGCCTGGGAGGCGCCGGGGCGGCGGCCGCCGCGCTCGCGGCCACGGCGCCGCCGGGTGTGCCGGTCGCGGCCGAGGCGCCGTTGAGCGGCTTGCTGGTCACGGCCGCCGCGACCGCGGCGGCCGTGCCGGACGCGGGCCGCGCCGCCACCGCGGGCAACCTCGTCGTCGAGCTGACCCTGACCAACGCCGCCGGGGCCGACCTGAGCGGCATCGAGCTGCGCTCGCAGGTGCCGGCGGGGACCCGGGTGAGCGCGTCCTGGCAGGGCGGCCGGGAGCGCAACCCGGCGGCCCTCTCCGGCCGCGGCGACGCGCCGCAGATGGTGCGCTGGAGCGGGATCTCCGTCCGCCGAGGGGAGCGCCTCGCCCCCTTCACGTTCCGGTTGACGCCGGCCCCGGGCGCGGACGGGGCGACCGTCTTCCGCGACGCCGTGCTGCAGCCTTCGGTCGGCAACGCGCCCTCGTCCGTCCAGGTGGTGCTGCCGCAGCTGCCGCTGATCGGCCTGTGGGGGGAGGATGGCCTGCGCCGCACGGTGCTGCCGGCGGGACTGACGGTCATCACCCGCGAGCGGCCGGATACGGAAACGGTCGCCCTGCGCCTGGCGATTCGCGCCGGGTCGCGCGACGAGGACGACGCCACGAGCGGGGGCTCTCACTGGCTGGAGCACGCCTATTTCCTGGGCACGGAGACGCGGCCCAACGCGCAGGCGATCTCGGACGCCATCGCGGCCGTCGGCGGGGCGACGAACGCCGCGACGAGCTGGGAGTACACGGACTACTGGAAGCTGGTTCCGGCGGACGCGTTCGAGCTGGCCCTGGACGTCCTCGCCGACCAGCTGCTGCACAGCACCTTCAGGACCGAGGCGTTCGAGCGCGAGCGCCGGGTGGTCTTCGAGGAGCTGAAGCAGCGCAACGACGCCGCCGGGACGCGGGCGTTCGACGAGTTCATCCAGGCGACGTTCCAGGAGAGCCCGCTGCGCCGCCATCCGGCGGGCACCATCGAGAGCGTCGAGTCGATCCCCATCCCGGTGATCCTGGCCCACCGCGACCGCCTCTACCGGACGGGCAACATGGCCATCGCCGCCGTCGGGCGGCTGCGCCACGCCGAGGCGGTGGCGCGCATCGAAGCCGCGCTGGGCGCCCTCCCCCGCGGCCCGCGCTCGGACCGGCCGGCGACGCCCGAACCGGTGCAACGTGCGCCCCGCCGCCTGGAGCTCGGCGACGGCACTCGGCTGGCCGAGGTCCGGCTGGGGTGGCCGGCGCCCGGCGACCTCGACGCCGACTCGGCCCCCCTGTACGTCCTGGTGGACGTCCTGGGCGTCACCGGCCGGCGGCTGACCGAGGCGATCCGCGACCGGCGGGCGCTGGCGACCTCGGTCAGCCCCGCCTATCTGGCTTTCAGCGACGCGGGGGCGCTGACCGTCACCGCTTCGACCGAGCCGCAGCAGGTGGAGGAGGTCGTCCGCCTCGCCGTCGACGAGGTGCGGCGGGTGCGCGACGGGGAGGTCGGGAGCGAGGACGTCGCCGCCAGCCTGCGGGCCATCGCCGGCCGGCGGGCGATCTCGGAAGAGCTCAACCAGGCCCAGGCGATGCGCGCCATCGGGGAGGTCAGCGGCACGATCGAGTCGCACGACGAGTACCTGGCCCGCCTGCGCCGGGTGACCGCAGACGACGTCCGGCGGGTGGCCCGCACGTACCTCGATCCGGCCAGCTTCACCCTGGTGGTGGTGAGGCGCTAGCGCAGGACCGGGATCTCAGAGGAGCCGGTGGCGGATGGTCGCGCGTGAGGTGCTGCCCAATGGCCTGATCGTGCTCGTGGACGAGCGCCCCGGCGCGGACACGCTCGCCTTCCAGCTCAACGCCTGCGCCGGCTCCCGGGACGACGGACCGGCGCCGGGGATCACCGCGCTCACCTCCCGCCTGATGTTCCAGGGCACCCGCCGGCGCCCGTCTGAGGCGGACCTGCAGCGCGCCGCGGCCGCCGTCGGAGGCAGCGTCAGCCGGGGCACAGGCAACGAGCTGAGCGACTTCCTCGCCCTGCTGCCGGCGGACGAAGCGGGCCTCGGATTCGACCTCCTGGCCGACCTGGTCGTCGAGCCCCTCCTGGCGGACGACGCCTTCGCCCGCCAGGTGCAGATCGCCACCCAGGAGCTGAGTCGCCAGCGCTCCGACCCGGGCAGCCTGCTCGGCGACCTGTACCAGAGCCACGTCTTCGCCGGTCACCCGCTGGCGGCCCCGCTGCTGGGCACGGCGGAGTCGCTGGCCGCCCTGTCCCCGGAAGCGCTCGGGGACCACCGGCGGCGCTTCTGGGGCGCTTCCAACCTGGTGCTCGCCGTCGCCGGGCGGATCAGCGCCGCCGAAGCCGCCGGGCGCGCCCGCGACGCATTCGGCGCCCTGCCGGCCGGCGCGCCGAACGTCCGGCCGGCGCAGACCCCGGCCGGCCCGGCGGGCGGCACGGTGGGCGAGTCGGCCGGGCAGCAGCAGGCCCAGTTCCGGCTGGGATTCCTTGCCCCCGATCTGGGGAGCGACGACCGCTTCGCGTTCCGAGTGTTGAACGCCCTGACCGCCGGCGCCTCCGGCCGACTCTTCGAGTCCGTGCGCAACGCTCGCGGCCAGGCCTACAGCGCGACGTCGAGCTACAGCGCCTACTCGGACGCAGGTACCTGGTTTGCCTCCGCCGGCGTCGATCCGCAGAATCTGGAACCGGCGCTGGACGCGGTCTGGGCTGAGGTGCAGCGCCTGGCGGCGGCGCCGCCGGACGCGGCCGAGGTCGCCCTGCGCGTCGGGCAGCTCGCCGGACAGCAGATCCTGTCGGGGGAGAGCAACACCGCCAGAGCGAGCCGGCTGATCGCCCAGGAGGTGCTCGGCGTCGAGCCCCAGGAGGAGCTCGTGCGGCGCCTGCGCCAGGTCGGACCGGAGGACGTGTGGCGCGTCGCGCGAGCGTACCTCCTGCCCGGCCGGTCCCTGCTGGCCACGATTCGACCGCCCGAGGCGCCGGGCGGATCGCCCTGAGCCGCCCCGCCGGGCGCCGCGCCCGCCGCGACCGGAATCCGCAGACGACGCCGAGCCTGACGACGAAGGAGAGAGCACCCCGATGACGGCAACACCCGGGACGCCCGCAGACCAGGACACCCTCGCCCTCGACGGGGGGACGCCCGTGCGCAGCGCCCCGTTTCCGTCCTGGCCGGTCTGGGACGAGCGGGAGGAGCAGGCCCTGCTGGCGGTGCTGCGCAGCGGCACCTGGGGCGCCCACTCCGGGACGAACGTCAAGGAGTTCGGCGAGCGCTTCGCCGCCTTCCAGCAGGCGGCGCACGCCGTTTGCGTCACCAACGGCACGGCCGCGCTGGAAACGGCTCTGAGGGCGGTGGGGGTCGGGCCGCTCGACGAGGTGATCATCCCCCCGTACACCTTCGTCGCCACCGCGACGGCGGTGCTGGCGATCGGCGCCGTGCCCGTCTTCTGCGACATCCTGCCGGATACCTACTTGATCGACGCGGCCGACGCCGAGCGGCGCATCACGTCGCGCACCAGAGCGATCGTCGCCGTGCACATCGCCGGCCAGCCGGCCGATCTCGACGCCGTCGGCGACGTCGCCCGCCGCCACGGCCTGAAGGTGGTGGAGGACGCCGCCCAGGCCCACGGAGCGGCCTGGAGGGGGCGGCGCATCGGGGCCATCGGCGACGCGGGCTCGTTCAGCTTCCAGTCGAGCAAGAACCTCAACTCCGGCGAGGGCGGCATCATCCTGACCGACGACCGCCAGGTGGCGGAGCACGCCTGGCAGCTGGCCAACGTGGGGCGCATCCCCGCCGGGGCCTGGTACCAGCACGAGGGGATGGGCTTCAACCTGCGCCTGACCGAGTTCCAGGGCGCGATGCTGCTCTCCCAGCTCGAGCGCGTGCCGGAGCAGTTCGAGCGCCGCGAGGCGAACGCCCGCTACCTGGACGCGGCCCTGTCCGAGATCCCCGGGATCACCCCGCAGGCGCGCGACGAGCGGGTCACCGGCCACGCCCACCATCTCTACGTGCTGCGCTACGACCCCCAGGAGTTCGGCGGGCGCGACCGGGACTGGTTCCTGCGCGCCCTGCGAGCTGAGGGCGTGCCCTGCTCGGCGGGCTACACCACTCCCCTGTACCGGATGAACGCGGTGATCGGCGAGCGGCGCAAGTGGGCGGAGATCGCGCGCGCCGCCGGCCGGCCGGTCTCCGTACCGGAGTCGCCGGAAGCGGAGGCCCTCCCGGTGACCGAGCGGGCCTGCGGCGTCGAGGGCGTCTGGCTGACCCAGAACGTGCTCCTGGCGGACGAATCGGACATGGCGCAGATCGCGGGCGCCGTGGCCAAGATCCGGCGTGCGGCATAATCCCGGCCCCATGGCCACGATACAACCACTGGCCGGCGGCGCCGTCCGCCAGCGACCCCGGAGCATCCTGGCACGGGAGGCGGCGCTGCTCGTCGCCGCCTCCGTCTTCCTGGCGCTGACGGCTCGGATCAGCGTCCCGCTGCCGTTCTCGCCGGTGCCGATCAGCGGCCAGACCCTGGGGGTGATGCTGATCGGCGCCCTCTACGGGCCGCGCCGGGGGACGCTGGCGGTCGCCCTCTCCATCGTAGAGGGGGCCGCCGGTCTGCCGGTCTTCGCCGCCGGAAGGTCCGGGATCGCCGTGCTGCTCGGGCCGACCGGCGGCTACATCGCCGGCTTTCTCCCCGCGGCGGCCGTCGCCGGGTTACTGTGCGGCAGCGCCCGGCCGGTGGCGGTGCGCTTCGCCGGCGCGCTGCTCGCCGGTCTGGCCGTCTACCTCTGCGGTGTGCCCTGGCTGATGGCGGTCACGGCCATGCCACTCGGACCGGCGGTCGTGCAGGGCCTGCTGCCCTTCTTGCCGGGAGATGCGCTCAAGGCCGCGGTCGTCGCCGGGGTGGTGCCGGCGGGGGCCACGCTGCTCGCCCGGTGGGGCGTCCGTCCCTTCTAGCGCGAGGGGTCAATCGGTCTCGGGGGCGCCGGCCGCGGCGTCCGGCGCCGGGGCCTCGGACGGGGCCCCGGTCGGGGCCTCGCCGGGCGCGATGAAGTGCTGGCGGATGCGCTCGACGATCACCCCGCCGAGGCCGTCCGGCCCGTGCTCGGGCAGCACCGGGGCGAGCGAGGGGTCGCCGGCGTGCTGGAAGATCCAGCGCAGCAGGACGTTCGTCTGCGCCAGGTCGAGGTCGGAGGGGGCCCCCTGGGCGCTGAGGTGGGCCTCGATCAGGGGCAGCAGGCCACCGCCGGCGGCCTCATCGGCGGAGACCCGGAAGCGGGCCAGGAACTGCCCGTCCTGGACGTAGAAGACCGCCAGGCGGCCGTCTGCGGTGGGGTACGTCATCACCAGGCCACCACCGCCGTAGCCGCCCGGCAGGGGCCGGTACTCCTTACGCACCCGCAGCAGCCGGGTGCGGCACTCGGCCAGGATGGTGTGCTCCCACCCCCCGGCCCCGTCCCCCGCTTCGAGCGCGTCCAGGCGGCTCTGGATGGCCTGGAGGGCGGCCGCTTTGCCGGCGGAGATGAACAGGTGCGCCAGGTCGACCAGCACCTCGTATTGCTCGGGCGTCACCAGGTCGGCGCAGGGAGCGGGGCAGAGACCCTGGGCGAGGCGCTCGCAGGGAATGCGCATCGCCGGTCGCCGCGCCGGCAGCCGCCGGCTGCAGGTCCGTATCTGGAACACCCGGCGCACCGTCTGCACCGTGTGGCGCAGCTCCGCTTCCGAGCGGTAGGGGCCGAAGTGGTACGTCTCGCCCGGCTCGACCGCGTGACTCGGCTCGGCGCGGAGGAACGTGCCCCCGACGAAGCGCAGCATGGGGCTGTAGCGACGCGCCCCCCGCTGGCGGAACGCCGGGTGGATCGAGCGCAACCGCTCGGCGGCGAGCAGCATGGCGTCCAGCTCGCAGTCCGCCGCCGTGTGCTCGACCGCCGTCGCCTGATCGGCCCAGGGCGAATTGGGCTCGCCGCGGTCGGGGTCGGGCAGGAAGTGACTCGCGATCTGGTCGCGCAGCGAGTCCGCGGTGCCGACGAAGAGCACGCGCCCGTTGTCGTCGCGGAAGACGTAGACCCCGGGCGCGACGGGCAGGTCGCGCACCGTCTCGTCGGCCAGGCCGTCCGTGTTGCGCTCGATGCGCAGCGAGCGCTGCGCCGCGGCGCCGGCCGGCGACTGGGCCGGGGCCGGGGCCGATCCCGGCCGG
>DATLLM010000172.1:0-9410 GCA_035537855.1 Chloroflexota bacterium
GGCCCCGGAGGCCGCCGCCGGGCCGGCGGCGCCGCCGGCGCCGGCGGCGGGGCCGCTACCCGCGGCCCCGCCGGCGCCCCCCGCCCGGCCCGGCCGCTTCCGCCCGACGGGCTCCTGGCAGGAGGTGCCGCCGGGGACGCCGGTGCCCCCCGGCGGGGAGTACCGGATGCAGCTGGGGGGCAAGGTCTACGCCCGCTGGCCGGACCTCCCGCCCGACCCGGAGGCGGCCCCGTAGCCCCGGCGCGAGCGTCTCCCTGCGGCCTCCGGGGCCGGCGGGCTCAGGCGTTCGCGCCGCCGGGCGACTCCGGGGGCCCCGGCGTCAGGTCGCCGAGCAAGCTGTCCACCTCGCGGCGGATCGCCTCCAGCGTCTTCATCTCCCGGTAGACCGAGGCGAAGCGGATGTAGGCGATCGGATCGAGCTCCAGCAGGCGCTGGATGATCAGGTCGCCGACGCGCGTCGAGGGCACCTCGGCCTCGCCGGCGGCGATCAGGTCCCGCTCCACCGCGTCGCCCAGGCGCTCGATGGCGTCGAGCGAGACGGGGCGCTTCTCGCAGGCGATGCGCACCCCGCGGAGCACCTTGCCGCGGTCGTAGGGCTCGCGCCGGCCGTCGCGCTTGAGCACGTACAGGCGCAGGACGTCGATCCGCTCGAACGTGGTGAAGCGGCGCCCGCAGACGGCGCACTCGCGCCGCCGGCGGATGGCTTCGTCGAGGTCACGCGTCTCCAGGACGCGGAGGTCTTCGCTCTTGCACGTGGGGCAGCGCATGGCGTGTAGACTCTCCGAAACGGATGGCCCGCATCGTAGTGGCAATGAGCGGCGGCGTCGACTCCTCGGTCACCGCCGCCCTGCTCAAGCACGAGGGGCACGACGTGATCGGCGTCACCCTCAACGTCTGGCCTGAGGCGCAGGCGGACGAATCCACCCGCACCAAGGCCTGCTGCGGCCTCTCCGCGGTCGACGACGCCCGGCGGGTGGCCGATCTGCTCGGCATCCCCTACTACGTGCTCAACTTCCGCGACCTCTTCCGGGAGTACGTCATCGCCGACTTCGTCCGCGAGTACGCCCGCGGGCGCACGCCGAATCCCTGCGTCCGCTGCAACCAGCACGTCAAGTTCCGGCCCGTGCTGCAGCGCGCCGACGCCCTCGGCGCAGAGTACGTCGCCACCGGCCACTACGTGCGCCGCGACCGCGATCCGGTCAGCGGGCGCTACCGGCTGCGCAAGGCCAGGGACGCCGCCAAGGACCAGTCGTACGTCCTGTTCCCCATGCGCCAGGACGAGCTGGCCCGCACCCTGTTCCCGCTCGGGGACTACGAGAAGGCGGCGACGCGCGAGCTGGCCGCCCGCTTCGGGCTCCCGGTGGCCGGGAAAGCGGAGAGCATGGAGATCTGCTTCGTCCCGGACAACAAGTACGGGCGCTACGTGACCGCCGCCGCGCCGGAGGCGGCGCAGCCCGGGCCGATCCTGGACGCCCAGGGGCGCTACCTCGGCGAGCACCCCGGGATCGTGCACTTCACCGTCGGGCAGCGCAGAGGGCTGGGGCTGGCCAGTCAGGAGCCGCTCTACGTCCTGGCCATCGAGCCGGAGCGCAACGCGGTGATCGTCGGCTCGGACGCGGACCTGCTCTCCCGGGAGCTGATCGCGGACGGGCTGAACCTGGTCGCCCTGCCCGAGCTGCGGGGCCGGCTGACCTGCCGGGCGCGGATTCGCTACCGCATGCAGGAGGCCCCGGCGACGGTGGCGCCCGCCCCCGAGCACGGCCCGGACGCCGTGCGCGTCCGCTTCGCTGCCCCCCAGCGGGCGATCACCCCGGGCCAGGCGGTGGTCTTCTACGACGGCGACAGCGTCCTCGGCGGGGCCACCATCGCCAGCGTCGTTCGGGACGGAGACGAGCGCCCGGACGGCGCCGCGGCCGCCGGCGCCGCGGCGCTCAGCCCCGCCTGACGGCGGCGCGCACCTCCCGCACCGGCTTCACCACCAGGCTGCGCCAGGCCTGCCGGGCGTGCTCGCCGGGGCTGACGCCGCCCGCTGGACCCCACCGGGCCTCGGCCGTGCGCTCGGCGATCGCCCGGCGCAGATCGAGCGGGCTGCGCCCCGGGAAGCGGGTGCGGGCCGCCCCGATCTGGGCCAGATGGTGGGCGTCGCTGCTGCCGACGGTGGCCAGGTGCCACTTGCGGGCGTTCAGGCGGCGCAGCTCGCTCTCCAGCTTGCGCCCGCCGACGACCCCGCTGCACACCTCCATGCCCTGCAAGGCCGCCAGGCCGGCGGGGCGCCCGGCGCCGTCCCCGGCGGGGCGCAGCAGACCGGCGAGGGCGCGCTGGCCCACGCTGGGCACCAGGATGCTGAAGGGGTGCGGCAGGACGACCACCCCGCCGGCGTCGTGCACCCGGGAGATCGTCTCCTCGAGCGAGCGGAACCGGGGGAAGGGCGCCGTGGGGTAGGGGGCGGCGAAGAACAGGCCGAGCACGTGGCGCCCCCAGGCGGCGCTGATCTCCGTGCCCACCACCGCCTGCAGCCGCCCGCCCGGGCGCCCGGCGCACCACTCCACCGCCTCGAGCGCGCCGCCCACCTGATCGTGGTCGGCGATGGCGATCACGTCCAGATCGGTGCCGGCTTCGGCGTGGGCCAGGATCTCCGGCACGGTGGCCATGCCGTCGCTCCAGACGCTGTGGATGTGCAGGTCGGCGGCGCCGAGCGAGGTCTGAAGTCCCATGTCCCAGGTCCCGAGTCCGGAGTCGCGGGTGGCCGGTCCGGCCGCGCCGGCGGCGTACCCTCCAAGGCTAGCAAGGGCCGGGCCCCAACGCCGGCCGGGGTGCGGCGGTAGAATACGGCTCGACCGTCCGCTCCCGGGTGCCGCCCGGCCGCCTCGCCGGCGCGCGACCCGGGACGTCGGACCTGGGACTCGGGACTTGGGACTTCGGACGTAGACAGGAGGAGCGCGTGCGTGGCTTTGCCTACCATGCCCCGCAGAGCCTGGCGGAGGCGGTGCAGATCCTCTCCCGGGAGGGGGACGGCGGGAAGGTCCTGGCCGGGGGCACGGACCTCCTGATTCAGGTCAAAGAGCGGGGGTTCGTGCCCCGCTACGTGGTCAGCCTGCGCAACGTCCCGGACGCGCGGGCGGTCGGCTTCGACGCCCGGAGGGGGCTGCGCATCGGCGCCGGGGCGCGTCTGAGCGAGGTCGCCGCCCACCCGGTGGTGCAGGAGCGGTACCCCATTCTGGTGCAGGGGGCCTCGCTCGTGGGGTCGTTGCAGATCCAGAACCTGGGCACGGTGGTGGGCAACCTGTGCAACGCCGCCCCGTCCGCGGACTGCGCTCCGCCCCTGGTGGCGCTGGGCGCGAGCGCGCGCATCGTCGGCGCCGGCGGGGAGCGCACGGTGCTCCTCGAGGACTTCTTCGCCGGGCCGGGGCGGACGGTGCTCGAGCCGGGCGAGCTGGTCGCCGAGGTGCTGGTGCCGGCGCCGGAAGGGCGCAGCGGCGGGGCCTACGAGCGATTCACGCCCCGCCAGGAGATGGACATCGCCGTCGTCGGCGTCGGCAGCGTCCTCACCCTGGGCGAAGGCGACCGCTGCCTGGCGGCCCGGATCTGCCTGGGGGCGGTGGCCCCCACGCCGGTGCGGGCGACCCACGCCGAGCGCGTCCTGATCGGGCAGGAGCTGACCGCGGAGCGCGTCGCCGCCGCCGGCGCGGCGGCGGCGGCGCAGGCCAGGCCGATCAGCGACCAGCGGGGCAGCGCTTCCTACCGCACCCGGCTGGTCGAGGTGCTCACCCGGCGGACGCTGATGGCCGCCTGGCAGGACGCGAGAGGATAAGAGGAGAGGCATGGCCAAGCTCGTCGTCAGCTTCGAGGTCAACGGCGTCGCCACCGACGTGCTCACCGAGCCCAACCGGTCCCTGCTGGAGGTGCTCCGGGACAGCCTGGAGCTGACCGGAACGAAGGAGGGCTGTGGCACGGGGGACTGCGGGGCCTGCACCGTGCTCCTGGACGGGCGCCCGGTGACCTCCTGTCTGCTGCTCGCCCCTGAGGCCGAGGGGCGCCGCGTGACCACCGTGGAGGGGCTGGCCCGGCACGGGAAGCTGCACCCGGTGCAGCAGACCTTCGTCGAGCAGGGGGGGTTGCAGTGTGGCATCTGCACCCCGGGGATGATCATGTCCGCCGTCGCCCTGCTGGAGCGCAACCCGCAGCCGAGCGAGGACGAGATCCGCTACGCCATCGCCGGCAACCTCTGCCGCTGCACCGGCTACGACAAGATCGTCCGGGCGGTCGAGGCCGCCGCCGGGCGGGTACGCGAGTCCCAGGGTGTGGACGCCGAGAGCGTGGAGGCGAAGTAATGGCGATCGTCGACCGGCCGGAAACCACCACCGCCCCGCAGACCGATGCCCCCCCGCAGCGCCTGGTCATCGGCCAGCGGGTGGCCAAGATCGAGGGCGTCGACAAGGTCATCGGCAAGGCCCAGTACGGGGCGGACGTCTCCCGCCCCGGGATGCTGTGGGGCAAGCTGCTGCCCAGCCCCTACGCCAACGCCACCATCAAGTCGATCGACACGTCCAGGGCCCGGGCCATCCCCGGCGTCTACGCCGTCCTCACCGGGGAGGACCTGCCCCGGGTGGTCGGGCAGGTCTCGGACACCGCGCCCGCGCCGGACGAGTTCGACGTCCCCTCCCGGGGCAAGCAGCTCCTGGCCTGGAAGAAGGCCGTCTTCTACGGGCAGCCGGTGGCGGCCGTCGCCGCCCTCACCCCCGCGCTCGCCGAGGAGGCCCTGGCGGCGATCGAGGTGGAGTACGACGTCCACCAGCCGGTGCTGGACGTCCTGGACGCCATGGGCGAGGGCGCCCCGCTCGTCCAGGAAGGGGTCTTCACGGAGACCTTCGCCGGCAAGGACGAGCGCGCGAGCAACGTGGCCAAGCTGACCGAGCTCAGCCGGGGGGACGTGGCGGCCGGCTTCGCCGCCGCGGACGAGGTGGTGGAGCAGACCTTCCGCACGGCGATGGTGCACCAGGGGTACATCGAGCCCCAGGCGACCCTGGCCGAGTACGGCCCGGACGGGCGCTTCACCATCTGGACGAGCACCCAGGGCCAGTTCGGCGTGCGCAGCGGCGTCGCCGGCTTCCTGAAGATTCCGCCCCGCCGGGTGCGGGTGGTGGCGATGGAGATCGGGGGCGGCTTCGGGGCCAAGGGCGCCCAGACGCTCGAGCCGATCTGCGCCGTGCTGGCCTTCGCCGCCGGGCGCCCGGTGAAGATGCAGCTCAGCCGCTCCGAGGTGCTGCGGGCCACCCGCCCGGCGCCGGACGCGGTGATGCACGTCAAGCTGGGGGCCAGGCGGGACGGCGAGATCACCGCCGTCGAGGCCCGCTTCATCTGGGACGTGGGCGCCTATCCCGGCGGTGGCTCGACCGGCGGGATCAACACCGGCTTCGGGCCGTGGCGCCTGCCCAACTTCCACATCGAGGGCCTCGACGTCCTCACCAACCGCCCGAGCATCGGGGCCTACCGGGCGCCGAACGGCCCCCAGGGGGCGTTCGCCGTCGAGGGGGCGCTCAACATCCTGGCCGACCGGCTGGGCCTGGACGCCGTCGAGCTGCGCCTGAAGAACGCCGTCGTCGAGGGCGACCGCAACCCCTCGGAGGTGCCGTATCCCCGGATCGGGCTGCGGCAGGTGCTGGAGACGGTGCAGGGCCATCCCGCCTGGACGGAGCCGGTGCCGGCGCCGTCGCGCCCGGGCTGGCTGCGCGGCCGGGGCATGGGCGTCGGCACCTGGGGCGGGGGCGTCGGCACCTCGACCGCCCACGTCAACATCAACGAGGACGGCTCGGCGGTGATGGTCACCGGGGCGGTCGATCTGGCCGGGACGCGGACGACCATGGCCCAGATCGTGGCCGAGGAGCTGCAGATCCCCTACGAGCGGGTCGCCGCCTCCCAGCCGGATACGGACACCGCCCCCTTCAACAACCCCACCGGCGGCAGCCGGATCACCTACAGCCTGGGGACGGCGGTGCACCGCGCGGCCGTCGACGCCCGCACCCAGCTCAAGCAGCGGGCGGCCCAGCAGCTCAAGGCGCCGCCGGACGAGGTGGAGTACCGGCAGGGCCAGTTCTGGGTGCGCTCCGATCCCGACCAGAGCCTGACCCTGGCCCAGGTGGCCCGGGCGGCCATCGGCTCGGGCGACGGCCCGGTGATCGGCACCGGCGAGGTGACCCATCTGCTGCGCGCCCCGGCGTTCGCCGCCCAGGTGATCGAGGTGGAGGTCGACCAGGAGACGGGCCTCGTCCAGGTGGTCAAGGCCACCGCCGTCCAGGACGTGGGCTGCGCCATCAACCCCACCGCCTGCGAGGGGCAGATCCAGGGCGGGGTGGTGCAGGCCATCGGCTGGGCCCTGACCGAGGAGTACGTCTACGACGACCACGGGCGCCTGCGCAACCCCAGCCTGCTGGACTACCGCATGCCCACCGCCCTGGACGCGCCGAACATCGAGTGCGTCCTGGTCGAGGTGCCGGCGGCCGACGGCCCGTACGGCGTCCGCGGCACGGGCGAGGTGCCCATCGTCCCCGGGCCGGCGGCGATCGCCGCCGCCGTCTACGACGCGGTCGGGGCGCGGGTGAACCAGCTCCCCGTCTCCGGCGAGCGCGTCCTGGACGCCCTCGCCGAAGGCGGCAGCGGCATGGCGGCCGTGCCCGCGCTCTCCAGCTTCCCGGTGCGCTCGGCGGCGGACATCGCCCGCCAGGCCGTGCTGCGCTCCCAGGCGGCCCCGCCGGCGGGGGGGGAGAAGCTGGCGGTGGAGTCCGAGGACTACTGCGCCGAGGACGACGCCTGAGCGCCACCGGCGCGGGGCGCCCGGCCGCCCCGCGCCCCGCGCTTCACCCGCCGCGCCGGGTGTTGCCGGCGTAGGGGCGCTGCCCCCTGACCAGCAGGCGCTGCGGGTCCTCGACCCCGGCCAGGTCGTCGACGCTGTGGTAGCCGATCGTCATGCTGGTGCGGGTCTGCCCGGTGCGGTTGGGCCCGACGCCGTGCCAGAGCAGGCTGTCGATGACCAGCAGGCCCCCTTCCGGCATCTCCGCCCGCACCACCTGATCCTGGAGCCGGGCCCGGGTCACCTCCTGGGCCGCGTCCGCGGCCCAGGGCAGCAGGTGACTCGCCGGGACGAGCTGGGTGCAGCCCCGCTCCGCCGTCGACTCCTCGAGGAAGAAGAGGACGGTGACGATCCCCCGGCTCCACTGGGGGACGTCGCGGTGGAGGGCCTCCGCCCGGGGATCGGGCAGGCGCAGGGTGGCGTGGTTGTGGCGGTTGCGCACGATCTCGATGTTCGGGCCGAGCAGGTCGACCAGCGGGTCGAGCACCAGCGGGCTGGTGGCCACCTCACGGAAGATGGGGTCGCGGTCGAGCAAGGCGGAGAGGCGCACGATCCGGCCGTCCGCGTTGCGCACCACCGGCTCGGCCTCGCGCTCGATGTCCCGGGCGATGGCCGCCCGCAGCGCGCGCACGGTCTCCGGGGGGAGCCCGCCGGGCAGCTTGACGAACCCGGCCAGCCGAAAGAGCCACTGCTGCTCTGGGGTCAGTGCCACGTCTCCGTCGCTCCCTTTCGTCGTGTGGCGGCGCCCGGCGGCCCCCGGGCGCGCGGGCTGCCGGTCCTCCGCCGGCCGTTACGCTTAGAGTGCCTCACACCGGTGGGGGAGAGCAGAGCGTCTCTTCCTGGGGACGTTGTCCCCAGCCCCCGCTCTGGGAGGCGCTCTTAGCTAGACGGACACACGAGAGGCGGAACCTTCCAGAGATGCCCCGCGCCCGCTGCCACTGGGCCCTTCTGCTGCGCACCCGGCAGGCCCTGCAGGCGTGCCTTCCGGAGGCGTACGAGCTCGCCGCCGTCCACCGGAACGAGTACCTCGCCGGGGGCATCGCCCCGGACGCCATCCGGCTGTTCGCCGGCCGGGACAAGCGCTCGTCCCACTTCTACGACGACCAGCGCGAGGATACCTGGACCGGCGTTGTGGCCGCGATGTGCGCCGCCCATCCGGCGATCGCCGATCCGGGGCGCCTCCCGCCGCCGGCCAAGGCCTGGCTGCTGGGCTACCTGACCCACGTGCTGACGGACGTGGCCTACTGGCGCAACGTGCTCAGCCGGCTGCCCGCCTTCCCGGCCGAGGCCGGGACGCACCACGGGGCCTGGGTGCTGGCCGACCGGCTCCCCATCCCGGCGACGGAGCGGCACCTGGACGCGGCCGCCCTGCGCTTCGACGCCGCCCCGCCGTGGGTGGACGAGGCCGCCGTGCGGCGGATGCTGGCCCGGGTCACCGGGCAGATCCTCGTCCCGGACGGGGCGTGGCCGGTGGAGCTGGCCTACGCCCGCCACCGCCCGGACCTGGCCGGGGCGTCCGACGAGGAGGCGCTGCGCCGGCTCGTCCCGGACTGGGAGGCGAACCTGGAGGCCGCCCGCGCGGCCGTCCCCGAGGCGTGCTGGGAGGCGTTCTACCGCGACGCGGTTGAGGGGTCGGTGACGGCCGTCGCCGGCTACCTCGGCGCCCGGGTCCCGGCGCTGACCACCTGA
Source organism: Chloroflexota bacterium (assembly GCA_035537855.1). Lineage (GTDB taxonomy): Bacteria > Chloroflexota > UBA11872 > UBA12225 > UBA12225 > DATLLM01. The sequence continues at coordinate 8,537 of DATLLM010000172.1, forward strand.
AGCGCGGGGGCTACGTGCCCCGGTTCGGCGCCGCCGGCGGGGCCGGCGCCGGGGTCGGGGCCGCCGCCGCCCCCGCCTGACCCGCCGGGTTGGCCGGGTTCGCCGCCGCGGTCGGCTCCGGGGCCGGCTCCGCCTCCGGCTCGAGCTCAACCTGGGCGTTGCGGTTGCGCTCCACCGTCGAGGCCTGAATCCAGAGGGCGGAGGCGGTGGCCGGGATGTCCACCTTGCGCGGGGCGCCGCCGGCGCCCTTTGGCGCCTGGGGGTGGCGCTCCAGATCGCGGGCGATGGTGGTGGCCCGGGCGATCAGCCCGTCCCGGGTGAGGTAGGCGGAGGTGCCCCCGCTGCCGGTCTGGTAGCGCAGCATGGTGGCCAGCTCGTCCCGGGAGACGGTCCAGTTGAGCGCCTCCCAGCGCAGGATCACCGGCTCCCCGATCAGGCGGTTCGCCTGGTCGCGGGCGGCGGCGAGGTCGCGGTCCTGGACGCCGGCCGGGCGGGGGGCGATGCGCACGGTCACCTTGCGCTCGTCGCCGGCGGCCGTCGCGCCCGGACGGAAGAGGGCCTGGACGGCGCCGAAGGTGGCGGCGTAGTCGGGGCCCCGCCCGTCTCTGGCGTTGCGCAGCTCGACCACGGGACGCGCCTCGCGCCGCGTCGCGGCGGCGTCGCCGGCGGCCCCGGGGACCGACACCTCGACCTGGGCGGAGGTGAGCTGCAGCTGGGCGTCGACCGGGTCCTCGGAGACCCAGGGGGCGACCTCCCGGGCCAGGTAATTGGTCACCTTCCCGCTGTCCAGCCGGATCTCGAAGGAGGGGCGCTGGGCGGCCGGGAGGGTGCGGAACTCCTTCGGCACGGCCTGGGTGTTGGGCAGGGCGAGCAG
>DATLLM010000173.1:0-12507 GCA_035537855.1 Chloroflexota bacterium
TTCGAGACCGGCGTGGTGGCCAAGCGCCTGGCGGCGAGCGGACGCTACGGCGCGGTGGTCTGCCTCGGGGCGATCATCCGGGGGGCGACGGCCGCCTCGTAGCCCTTGTTGCCGGCCTTCGCCCCGGAGCGGTCGATCGCCTGGTCGAGGTCGTCCGTGGTGATGATGCCGAAGATCACCGGGACGCCGGTGTCGAGGGAGGCGCGGGCCACGCCCCCGGCCGCCTGCGAGGCGACGTGATCGAAGTGGGCCGTCGCCCCCCGGATGATCGCCCCGAGGCAGACCACCGCGCCGTAGCGTCCGCTCGCCGCCAGGCGCTTGGCCACCACGCCGGTCTCGAAACTGCCCGGCACCCAGGCGACGTCCACGAGCGCCTCGTCCGCGCCGTGCCGCCGGAACGCGGCGAGCGCGCCCTCCAGGAGCGGGCGGGTGAAGAAGTCGTTGAAGCGGGCGACGACGACGGCGAAGCGCGTCCCGGGCGCCACCGTCAGGCCGCCCTCGTAGACCTGCCCCATCACTCGTGCACCATGGTGAGCGAGTGCCCCATCCGGTCGCGCTTGGTCTCCAGGTAGCGCAGGTTGTGCGGGTTGGCGCGCACGGGGATGGGGATCTGATCGACCAGCTCCAGCCCGAAGCCTTTCAGCGCGATCAGCTTCTTGGGGTTGTTGGTCATGATCTTCATCTTCCGCACCCCGAGGTCGACCAGGATCTGGGCGCCGATGCCGTAGTCGCGGCGGTCCTCGGGGAAGCCCAGGCGCAGGTTGGCGTCCACCGTGTCCGCGCCCTCGTCCTGCAGCTTGTAGGCCCGCAGCTTGTTGTGCAGGCCGATCCCCCGGCCTTCCTGGTGCAGGTAGACGACCACCCCGATCCCGGCCTCCTCGATGCGGGCCATCGCCCAGTGCAGCTGCTGGCCGCAGTCGCAGCGCAGGGAGCCGAAGGTGTCCCCGGTGAGGCACTTGGAGTGCATCCGCACCAGCACCGGCTCACCCGTGGCGCTGGGGTCGCCCTTGACCAGCGCGACGTGCTCGTCGCCCGTGATGGTGTCCACGTACGCGTGGGCGACGAAGTCCCCGAACTCGGTCGGCATGGGCACGGCGACGATCTTCTTGATGATCTGCTCGTGGCGCCGGCGGTAGGCGATCAGATCGGCGACGCTGATCACCTTGATGGCGTGCTCCGCCGCCAGCCGCTCCAGCTGGGGCATGCGGGCCATCGTGCCGTCGTCGTCCATGATCTCGCAGATCACGGCGGCCGGGTACAGGCCGGCCAGCTTGGCCAGGTCGACGGACGCCTCGGTCTGTCCGGCGCGCATGAAGACGCCGCCCTCGCGGGCGCGCAGCGGGAAGACGTGGCCCGGGCGGGCCAGGTCCTCCGGGCGGGCGTTGGGGTCGAGCGCCGTCTTGATCGTCGTCGCCCGGTCGGCCGCCGAGATCCCGGTGGTGATCCCGGCGCGGGCCTCGATGGAGACGGTGAAGGCCGTGCCCAGGGAGCTGGTGTTCTCCTGCACCATCATCGGGATGCGCAGCTCGTCGAGGCGTTGCCCGGTCAGGGGCAGGCAGATCAGCCCCCGCCCGTAGCGGGCCATGAAGTTGACCGCCTCAGGCGTCACCTTCTCGGCCGCGATGACCAGATCGCCCTCGTTTTCCCGGTGCTCGTCGTCGACGATGATGACGAAGCGCCCCTCCCGAAAGTCGTCGATCGCCGCTTCGATCGTCGCCAGTGGCATCCCGGAACCCCTCTTCCCTACCCGTTGTCCGCCTGCGCCGTGCCCGGCCCCGGCCGGACCGCCGGCGCGTAGGTAGCGACGCGCTCGACGTACTTGGCCAGGACGTCCGCTTCCAGATTCGCCGTCCGCCCCAGCGGGCCGGTGCAGAGCAGGGTCGCCTCCTGGGTGTGCGGGATCAGGGCGATGGTGAACGACGCGTCGGCCACGTCCACCACCGTCAGGCTCACCCCGTCGACGGCGATGCTCCCCTTAGGTACTACGTACCGCATGATCTCCGGGGGCGCACCCACGGTGAGAATCACCGCATCGCCGTCCGGCCGCCGGTCCAGGATCTGCCCGACGGCGTCGACGTGCCCCTGCACGATGTGCCCGCCGAAGCGGCCGTTGGCGGCCATCGGCCGCTCCAGGTGCACGCCGTCCCCCGCCGCCAGGCCCCCCAGGTTCGTGCGGCGCAGCGTCTCCGGGGTCGCCTCCACCGCCAGCTCCGCCCCCGCGGTGGCCACCACCGTCAGGCAGGTGCCGTTGACGGCGATGCTGTCGCCGATCTGCAATCCGTCCAGCACCCGCTCGGCGGTGATGCGGAGCCGGGTCAGGCCCGGCCGGGCGTCGACCGCGCCGACTCTTCCGACCTCTTCGACGATCCCCGTAAACATCAGTCTGTGGTGGTCGATCCGCCGGCCGCTTCCGGCCAGCGAGTCTCCCGCAGTACTCCTGAGATCAGTGTATCAACCCCTACCCGGCGCACCTCGACCCGCTGCAGCCGGTGCGCCCCGGCCAGCCGGCCCGGGCCCAGCCCGCCGACCGGCCCGGGCGCCCCGCCGCCCCCGACGATCAGGGGGGCGAGGTAGGCCAGCGCCTCGTCCGGCAGGCCGGCGTCGAAGAAGGCCCCGTGGACGGCCGCCCCGCCCTCGACGAGCAACGAGGTCACCTTCCGCCGGCCGAGCTCGTCCAGCAGGGCGTCGAGGTCCACCCGGCCGTCCCGCTGCGGCAGCACCAGCACCTCGGCGCCGGCGGCGGCGACGGCCGCCCGCCACGCCGGCGCCGCCCGGGCGGTGGTGCAGATGGCGGTCGCGCCGGGCAGATCGCCGGCCAGCAGGCGGGCCCCGAGCGGCGTCCGGCCGGTGCTGTCCAGCACGAGGCGCAGGGGGTGCCGCGGCGCCCGGACGGCGTCCGGCAGGCGGGTGGTCAGCTGCGGGTCGTCCGCCAGCACCGTCCCTACCCCCACCAGGATGGCGTCCACCCGGTCGCGCAGGCGGTGCCCCTCGGCGCGCGCCTCGGGGCCGGTGATCCAGCGGGACTCCCCGTCGCGGGTGGCGATCTTTCCGTCGGCGCTGGCGGCGAACTTGGCCAGGACGTAGGGCCGCCCGGAGGTGATCCAGCGGGCGAAGTCGGCGTTCAGCGCCCGGGCCTCGTCCCGCCCGTCTCCCACCGTGGTCTCGATCCCCGCCTGCTCCAGCCAGGCCCGGCCCCGCCCGGCGACTTCCGGGTTGGGGTCGAGCGTGGCCAGGTGCACGGCCCGTACGCCGGCGTCGACGATCGCCCCGGCGCAGGGCGGCGTGCGCCCCCAGTGCGAGCAGGGCTCGAGGGAGACGTACATCGTCGCGCCGCTGGCCCGCCCGCCGGCGGCGCGCAGGGCCACCGGCTCGGCGTGGGGCTGGCCGTAGGGCAGGGTTGCGCCCTCCCCGACCACCTCGCCGTCGCGCACCAGCACCGCCCCGACCGCCGGGTTGGGGCTCGTCCGGCCCTTGACCGCCCGGGCCAGCTCGAGGGCCCGGGTCATGTGCGGCGAGGTCACGCCGGCCGCGTCCGGCGGGAGCGGGAGCGGGAGCGGGGGCGGCGCATCAGCGGGAGGGGCGCAAGCGCTCGGGCCAGGGGGCGAACGTGACGCCGTTCTCGAGGCGCTGGCCGCCGCGGACGACCCCGAAGGTCCCGACCACGCCGGGGCGGCCGTTCCGCTCCATCAGCTCCCCCAGGTCGTCCATGGTGCGGATGGGCTCGCCGCCGAGGGAGACGAGGACGTCGCCGGCCTGCAGCCCGGCCGTCTGCGCCGGGCTCTCCGGCTCGACGCCGGCCACCAGCGCCCCGTCGCTCACCGTGAGGCGCCGCTCCCGGGCCACGGCGGGGGTCACGTCCGACCCGGAGATCCCCAGCCAGGGGTGCTGGATGTCCTCCCCGGCGAGCATCCGCTCCAGGTAGCGCGCCGCCGTCGTCGACGGGACGGCGAAGCCGATCCCGCCGAAGCCCTGCTGACCGGAGATCCGCTCGATGGCGGTGTTGATCCCGATCACCTCGCCCTGCGAGTTCAGCAGGGGGCCGCCGGAGTTCCCCGGGTTGATCGCCGCGTCCGTCTGGATGGCGTTGCGCAAGGGCGGCCGGTCGCGCTCGCGCAGCGTGCGGTTCAGGCCGCTGACCACGCCGACGGTCACGCTGCGCTCGTAGCCGAGCGGGTTGCCGATGGCCACCGCCAGCGCCCCGGGACGGAGGGCGGCCGAATCGCCAAGGGTCAGGGCCGGCAGCTCCCCCGGGGAGTCCAGCAGGCGCACCACCGCCAGGTCGTTCTGGGGGTCGGTGCCCAGCACCTCGCCGTTGTAGCGCGTGCGGTCGGACAGGGCGACCTCGATCCGGGTCGCCCCGCGCACCACGTGGTGGTTGGTGAGCACGATGCCACGAGGATCGACGATCACCCCCGAGCCCGATCCGCCCCGCTGGTCGCCGGCGCTGTAGATGGCCACCACCGCCGGCGCGGCGCGCTCGTACAGCCGGGAGACGGCGACCTCGTCGAAGAGGGCCCCTTTGGAGGCCTCGCCGCGGCGGGAGATGGGGGCTTCGAGGCGCACCCCGTCGCTGACCGTCACCGCCTCGGCGCTGCCCTGCGCCGGACCGACGTACCAGGCGTAGACGAGGGCCAGCATGGCCCCCACGGCCATGCTCACCGCGACCACGCCGGTCGCACTCAGGGTTCGGACGAGGCGTCTCATCGCTGCCGCTGCCGTGCCAGTACCATCAGCGTATCACTGTCCGGGGTGCGGCATCAGCATGAGGGTCGTCGGGGTCACCGGCACCATCGGCGCCGGCAAGTCCACCGTGCTGCGCTGGCTCGCAGCGCACGGCGCCTGCACCGTCGACGCCGACACGGTCGTCCACGGCCTCTACGAATCGGACGCCGACCTCCAGGAGCGCCTGCGGCGGCGCTTCGGGCCCCAGGTGGTCGCCGGCGGGCGGGTCGATCGCCCCGCCCTGAGTCGCGCCCTGTCCGCCCCGGACGCCCTCTCCGACCTGGAGGCGATCGTCCACCCGGCCGTCGGCCGGGCGCGGGACGCCCGCCTCGCCGCGGCGCGGGCCGCCGGGGCGCCCGCCTTCGTCTATGAGGCGATCCGCCTGGTGGAGAGTGGCTCCTCCGCCGTCTGCGACGAGCTGTGGATCGTCACCGTGCCCGAAGCGGTGCAGCTCGCCCGCCTCGCCGGGCGCGGGGTGAGCGAGGCGGAGGCCCGCCGCCGGCTGGCCTGGCAGGGCACGCCGGCCACCTGGACGGCCGCCTTCCAGGACGAATCGTTGCGTCTGGGACGCCCCCGTCCGGTGCTCGTCGTCGACAACGGCGGCACCGCGGAGCAGGGGCGGGCGCAGGTCGAGCGCCTCTGGTCCGGAATCTGACACCTCCCCCGGCGGACGGCCGTCCCCGGCGGCGCGCCTCCCGCGGGCGGGGCCGCCCGCCGCCGGCCGGCGTTCGGCGGGGGAGGACTCAGGCGCGCCGGGCGCGCAGCTCGTCCACGACCGCCTCCGGCACCGGCGTCGCGCCCAGGTCGAGCTCGGGCTGCACGTCCAGTCCGTGGAAGTCGCTGCCGCCGGTGGGCACGAGCCCGAAGCGGCGGGCCACGGCCACCATCCGCTCGACCACCTCCGGCGGGTAGACGCCGTAGTAGCACTCCAGCCCCACCATCCCGGCGTCGATCAGACCCGGCAGGAAGCCGTCCAGCTCCGGGATGTCCGCCGGGTGGGCCAGCGCCGGCAGGCCCCCGGCGCGGTGCACGATGGCCACCGCCTCGGCCGGCTCCAGCTTCGCGCGGGCGACGTAGGCCGGCCCGTCGTTGCCGATGTAGCGGTCGAAGGCCTCCTTGATGCTGCCGACGTAGCCGCCCTCGACCAGCGCCCGGGCGATGTGGGGCCGGCCGACGGCCCCGCCCTCGGCGGCCCCGGCGATGGCCTGCACGCGCTCCCAGGACACGTCGATGCCCAGGTCGTGCAGGCGCTGCACGATGCCCTCGCCGCGCCCCATGCGGTTGGCCCGCTGCCGGGAGAGGCGGTCGGCGAGCTGCGGATCGCGGTGGTTCAGGAAGTAGCCGAGGACGTGCAGCTCACCGCCCGGGGTGTCCGTGTTGATCTCCACCCCGGGGACGACTTCCAGGGGCGTGCCCTGCGCGGCGCGCAGCGCCCCGTCCACCCCTTCCGTCGAGTCGTGGTCGGTGAGGGCGAGGTGGCGCAGCCCGCGCTCGACGGCCAGCGCCACCAGGCCCTCGGGCGTCAGGCTGCCGTCCGAGGCCGTGCTGTGGGTGTGCAGGTCGACGGCGCTCCAGCCGCGCCGCCTGCCCGACCGGGTCACTTGGCGTAGTCGACGACGCGCGTCTCCCGGATGACCGTGACCTTGATCTGCCCCGGATAGTCCAGGGTGTCTTCGATGCGCTTGACGATGTCCCGGTTGAGGCGCCAGGCCTCGTCCTCGTCCACCTGCTCGGGCTTGACCATGACCCGCACCTCGCGCCCGGCCTGCAGGGCGTAGGCCTTCTCCACGCCCCGGAAGCCGAGGGCGACGTCCTCGAGGGCTTCCAGGCGCTTGATGTAGTTGTCGACGGACTCCCGCCGGGCGCCCGGGCGGGCGGCCGAGATGGCGTCCGCCGCCGCCACCAGGAAGGCCTCAACGGTCTGCGGCTCCACCTCGAAGTGGTGGGCCTGGATGGTGTGCACGATCCGGGCGGGGACGTTGAACTTCTTGGCCAGGTCGGCGCCGATGAAGGCGTGGGGGCCGTCCACCTCGTGGTCGACCGCCTTGCCGATGTCGTGCAGGAAGCCCCCCCGGCGGCAGACGTTCACGTCCGCGCCGAGCTCGGCCGCCATCGTGGCCGCCAGGAACGCGACCTCGAGCGAGTGGGCGAGCTGGTTCTGGCCGTAGCTGTAGCGGAACTTCAGGCGCCCCATCGTCCGCACCAGCTCCGGGTGCAGGCCGTGCACGCCCGCCTCGTAGGCCGCTTTCTCGCCCTCCTCGCGGAGCTGCTGCTCCACCTCGGCCTTGGAGCGGGTGACGATCTCCTCGATGCGGGTCGGGTGGATGCGCCCGTCGGCGATCAGCTTCATCAGGGACAGCCGGGCCACCTCGCGGCGCACCGGATCGAAGGACGAGAGCACCACCGCCTCCGGCGTGTCGTCGATGATCAGGTCGACCCCGGTGGCCTGCTCCAGGGCGCGGATGTTGCGCCCCTCCTTGCCGATGATCCGCCCCTTCATCTCCTCGTTGGGGATGGTCACCGACGACTGCGTCGTCTCGACGGTGGTCTCGGCGGCGCAGCGCTGGATGGCCTGGGAGACGATCCAGCGCGCCCGGCGGGCGGCCTCCTCCTTGGTCTGGACCTCGATCTCCCGCACCCGGGCGGTGGCCTCGCGCTCCGCCTCCGCCTCGATCGAGGAGACCACCTCAGCGCGGGCCTCGTCCGCGGTCAGGCCGGCGATGCGCTCCAGCTCCTTGCGCTGCGCCTGCTCCAGCCGTTCGGCCTCGGCGCGCACCGACTCCAGCTCGTGCTCCTGCTGGGTCAGCTGCCGGTCGCGCTTCTCCAGTCCTTCGCTCTTGCGCTCGAACTGCTCCTCGCGCTGGGTCAGGCGCTGCTCCCGGCGCTGCACCTCGGCCCGCCGCTCCCGGGCGTCCTGCTCGGCCGCGCTCTTGAGCTTGACCGCCTCCTCTTTCGCCTCGAGCACCAGCTCCTTCTGCCGCGTCCGGGCCTCTTCCAGGATCCGCTCGGTGTCCGCCTGGGCCAGCCGGGCGTGCTCCGCGCTCGTCCGCTTGCTCATGGTGTGCCCCACGGCGAAGGCGATCGCCGCGGCCAGGATCACGATCAGGACAATCGACAGGGTCAGCACGATCTCGGAGGGCATAGGTATTCTCCCCCTTGTTGTTATGGTAGCGCACCCCACAGGGGCGACGCGGGGCAGCGTACCGCCGGCCCACCGGCGGCGACGCGGCGGAGAGGGCGGCTCCCGATGCTGTACGACTTCCACACCCACAGCTTCCTCTCGGACGGCGTCCTCCTGCCGTCCGAGCTGATCCGGCGCGCCCACGTGAAGGGGTACGGCGTGATCGCCGTCACCGACCACGCCGGCCCGGGCAACGTGGAGGAGGTGGTGGACGCCCTGCGCCGGGAGTGCGAGGTCGTCAACCGCTACTGGCAGATCACCGCCCTGCCCGGCGTCGAGCTGACCCACATCCCGGCCGCGTCCATCCCGGAGGTCGCCCGGCGGGCCCGCGCCGCCGGGGCCGCCGTGATCAACGTCCACGGCGAGACGGTGGTCGAGCCGGTCGAGCCGGGGACGAACCGGGCGGCCATCGACTGCGACGAGGTCGACGTCCTCGCCCACCCCGGGCTGCTCAGCGCGCAGGACGCGGCCCGCGCCGCCGCCCGGGGCTGCTTCCTCGAAGTCTCCGCCCGCCGCGGCCACGGCTTCGCCAACGGGCACGTCGTGCGCACCGCCCTCGCCGCCGGCGCCGCCCTGCTGCTCAACAGCGACTCCCACGCCCCGGAGGATCTGCTCAGCCCGGAGTTCGCCCGCACCGTCCTGCTCGGCGCCGCCCTGCCCGAGTCCGAGCTGCACACCGTGCTGGAGGTCAATCCCGGCCGGCTCGTGCAGCGGCTGCGGGCCGGCGGGCGCTGGGCAGGCGGTGGGGTGCCAAGACCCGGTAACGTTCAGGTATGAGCAGAACACCCGCGGACCGCGAGGCGCCACCGGTCGCGCTCGCCGCCGTCGACACCGAGAGCACCCCGGCGGACGCCCCCCGGCGCCGCCGCGCCCGCTCCCGGCGCGAGCCGGAGACGGTGGAGATGGCCCTCCTCCCGGTGCGCGACCGCGTCCTCTTCCCCCAGATGGTGACGCCCCTGCCGGTGGGCCGGCCCCGGTCCCTGCGGGCGATCGAGTACGCCCTCGCCCACGACCAGACCGTGTTCATCGTCGCCCAGCGCGACGCCGAGCAGGACGAGGTCGACCCGGCCGACCTGTACAGCATCGGCACCGAGGCGGTCATCGGGCGGGTGCTCAAGCTGCCGGACGGCAACTCCAGCGTCCTCGTCCAGGGCCAGCGCCGGATGAAGATCGTGGAGTTCGTGCAGCTCGAGCCCCTGATCATGGTGCGCGCCGTGCCCCTGCCGGACGAGGGCGACGCGACCGGGCCGGCGGACGCCCTGATGAAGAACGTGCTCGGCCTCTTCGAGAAGTGCGTCAAGCTCAACCGCAACCTGCCGGAAGATGCCTACGTGGCGGCGATGAACGTGGAGACGCCCGGCCGGCTGGCCGACCTGATCGCGTCCACCATCGACCTCGACGCCCCCCGCCGGCAGGAGATCCTGGAGGAGCTCGACCCCGTCGAGCGCCTGCGGATGGTGGACGTCCTGCTGACCAAAGAGCTCAGCCTGCTGGAGATGGAATCCCAGATCCACTCCGAGGTCCAGCAGGAGGTGGACAAGAGCCAGCGGGAGTTCTACCTGCGCGAGCAGCTGAAGACGATCCAGAAGGAGCTGGGCGAGATCGAGTCCGGCAGCAAGGACGTGGACGAGCTGCGCCAGAAGATCGACGACGCCGGCATGCCGGAGGCCGTCGCCGACCGGGCCCGCAAGGAGCTGGAGCGCCTGCACCTGATGCCCTCGGCGGCGCCCGAGGTGGGCGTCATCCGCACCTACATCGAGTGGCTCGTGGCCCTCCCCTGGTCGAACCGCACCGAGGACAACCTCGACCTGAAGGGCGCCGCCGCCGTGCTGGACGAGCACCACTTCGGGCTGGGCAAGGTGAAGGAGCGCATCCTGGAGTACATGGCGGTGCGCAAGCTCTCCCCCAAGATGCGCAGCCCCATCCTGTGCTTCGTCGGCCCGCCGGGGGTGGGTAAGACCTCCCTCGGGCGCTCCATCGCCGCCGCCCTGGGGCGCAAGTTCGTGCGCGTCTCCCTCGGCGGCGTGCGCGACGAGGCGGAGATCCGGGGCCACCGCCGCACGTACGTCGGCGCCCTCCCCGGCCGGATCATCCAGACCATGCGCCAGGCCGGCACGGTCAACCCCGTCTTCATGCTGGACGAGGTGGACAAGCTGGGCATGGACTTCCGGGGCGACCCCTCGTCGGCCCTGCTCGAAGTGCTCGACCCGGAGCAGAACGTCCACTTCTCCGACCACTACCTGGAGGTGCCGTACGACCTGTCCCAGGTCATCTTCATCGCCACCGCCAACCAGCTCGACCCCGTCCCGCCGCCGCTGCGCGACCGGATGGAGGTGATCGAGCTGCCGGGGTACGTCGAGGAGGAGAAGCTGGCCATCGCCAAGCGCTTCCTCGTCCCCCGCCAGCTCGCCGAGCACGGCCTGACGGCGGCCCACCTGCGCTTCACCGACGGCGCCCTGCGCCGCATCGTGCGCGAGTACACCCGGGAGGCGGGGGTGCGCAATCTGGAGCGGGAGGTGGCCAACATCTGCCGCAAGGTGGCCCGCGGGGTGGCCGACCGCCTGCCGGACGGCCGCCCCCCGTCCGCGGACGGCGCCGCCGGCGGGTCGCCCCAGACGGCGCCGGCGCCGGCGCAGCCGGTGGTGATCGCCGCCGGCGCCCTCTCCCGCTACCTCGGGCCGCGGCGCTTCACCTCCGGCGTCGCCGAGGAGCAGGATCAGCTCGGCGTCGCCACCGGGCTCACCTGGAGCCCCGTCGGCGGCGACGTCACGCCGGTCGAGGTCTCCCTGCTGGAGGGGAAGGGCAACCTGATCCTCACCGGCCAGCTGGGCGAGGTGATGCGCGAATCGGCCCAGGCCGCGCTGAGCTACGCCCGCTCCCGGGCGCGCGCCCTGCACCTCCCGGAGCAGTTCCACGACCAGACGGACGTGCACATCCACGTGCCGGCGGGGGGGCAGCCCAAGGACGGACCGTCGGCCGGCATCACCATCGCCACCGCCCTCGTCTCCGCGGCGACCCGCCGGCCGGTGCGCAAGGACGTGGCCATGACCGGGGAGATCACCCTGCGGGGGCGGGTGCTGCCCATCGGCGGGGTGAAGGAGAAGGTGCTCGCCGCCCACCGGGCGGGGATCCGCACCCTGCTCCTGCCGGACCGCAACCGCAAGGACCTGCTCGAAGTCCCGCAGGACGTGCAACGCCAGATGGAGTTCGTCTTCGTTGATCATATGGACGCGGTCCTCCCGGTCGCGTTGCACCAGGACTGACCGAGACCGACGGAGACCGACCGAGTCGCGTTGCACCAGGACTGACCGAGACCGACCGAATCGAAGCCGGTCCGGGGCCGGTTTCGGCCCCGGTCTGACGACGGACGCGATCCCACGAGCATGAATCGACGCCACCTGCTCGCCACCGCCGGCGCGGCCGGCGGGGCCCTGACCCTCGCTGCCTGCGGCCTGGAGTCCCCTCCGCCGCCCCGCACGGTGCCCAACACGGACCTCAACCCGTGGGGCACCAACACCTTCCTGCACAAGGAAGTGGAGACCTGGAAGAAGCAGCAGACCTTCAAGATGATCCAGGAGGCGGGGATCGGCTGGGTCAAGCAGCAGTTCCCCTGGGAGGAGATCGAGCAGCCCCGCAAGGGCGAGTTCTTCGACCGCAAGTACAACCAGAGCACCTGGGACAAGTTCGACGAGATGGTCAAGCTGGCGGAGAGCGCCGGGGCGAAGATCATCGCCCGCCTCGACCGCCCCCCGGGCTGGGCCCGCTCGGACAAGAACCGCCCGGAGAGCCCGCCCGAGCGCTACGAGGACTTCGGCGACTACGTCGCCGCCGTCGCCACGCGCTACAAGGGCAAGCTCAACCACTTCCAGCTGTGGAATGAGCCGAATCTGGGCGAGGAGTGGACGGGCAAGGCCGACCCGGCGGACTACGTCCGCCTGCTCAAGATCGGCTACGAGAAGATCAAGGAAGCCAACCCGGAGGCGGTCGTGCTCTCCGCCCCGCTGGCGATCAACCTCGAGCAGGGGCCCCTGCACCTGAACGAGCTGGACTTCCTCGATCAGATGTACGGCGCCGGGGCCAAGCCCTACTTCGACGTCATGTCCGCCAACGCCTACGGGATGGACAAGCCGCCGTCCGATCCGCCGAACAAGAACACCCTCAACTTCCGCCGCGTCGAGCTCCTGCACCAGGTGATGGAGAAGAACGGGGACGGCGACAAGGCCGTCTGGTTCAACGAGTACGCCTGGAACGCCGCGCCCAAGGAGATGCCGGCCGAAGAGCTGCGCTGGCAGCGGGTGACGGAGAAGCAGCAGGCGGACTGGACGGTGGAGGGGCTGCAGCGCGCCCGGCGCGACTGGCCCTGGGCGGGCGTATTCTGCACCTGGTACTTCCGCCAGGTGGGGGATATCCCCGTCTCGCGCGCCGAGTACTACTTCCGGCTGGTCGATCCGGACTTCACGCCTCGCCCCGTCTACACCGCGGTCAAGCAGGCAGCCACCAAGAAGTGACCCTCCCGCCGGGGGCCGCGCCCCCAGGGAGGTCCTCAGGAGGGTCCTCAGGGAGGGCTCCGGGGAGGAGCCCTCGCTCCCGCAGCGCCGTGGCCC
>DATLLM010000174.1:0-4402 GCA_035537855.1 Chloroflexota bacterium
ACCGGGGGCCGCACCGGGAGCCGCGCCCCCGGCCGGCCCCCGGTGCCCGGTGCGGGTCCGCCGGGACGATTGCCCCGCCGCCGGGTGTGGGGTATACTCTGCTTCTCGCCTGCCGAAGTGGCGGAATTGGTAGACGCGCTACGTTCAGGGCGTAGTGGGGTTCACCCCCGTGTGGGTTCGAGTCCCTCCTTCGGCACCAGCAACGAGAGAGGCCCCTCCGTGAGGAGGGGCCTCTCTCGTTCTGTCCGCTGCGGGGGCGTCCGGCCGGCCCCGCGCCCGCCGGGGGGGCGGGGCCGGGGCCTTAGACCATGTCCTTGATGGTGGCGAGGAACTCGGCGTTGTTGGGGGTGCGGGCGAGGCGGTGGAGCATGGCGGTGAGGGCGTCCTCGCCGTTGCCCAGGGCGGCGAGCATGCGGCGCAGGGTGACCACCTGGCGCAGGGTGGCCTCGGGGAAGAGCAGCTCCTCGCGCCGGGTGCTGGAGGCCGGGGCGTTGATGGCCGGGAAGATGCGCTTCTCCTGCAGCTTGCGGTCCAGGCGCACCTCCATGTTGACCGTGCCCTTGAACTCCTCGAAGATCACCTCGTCCAGCCGGCTCTCCGTCTCCACCAGGCAGGTGGCGATGATGGTCAGGCTGCCCCCCTCCTCCACGTTGCGCGCCGCCCCGATGAACCGCTTGGGCGGGTAGAGCGCCGCCGGGTCCATCCCCCCCGACATGGTGCGCCCGCTGGAGGGCACCGCGTAGTTGTAGGCCCGCGCCAGCCGGGTGATGCTGTCCAGCAGGATCACCACGTCCCGCCCCTGCTCCACCAGCCGCTTGGCCCGCTCCAGGCACATCTCCGCCACCCGCGTCATGCTCTCCGGCGGCTCGTCGAACGTCGACGAGATCACCTCCGCCGCCGTCACCGTCTTCTGCCAGTCCGTCACCTCCTCCGGCCGCTCCCCGATCAGCGCCACCATCACGTGCACGTCCGGGTAGTTCGTCGTGATCCCGTAGGCGATCCCCTTGAGCAGCATCGTCTTCCCCGCCTTGGGCGGCGACACCACCAGCCCCCGCTGCCCCTTCCCCATCGGCGAGAACAGGTCCAGCACCCGGTTCGACAGATTCGCCTGCGCCAGCTCCCGCGCCCCGCCGCCGCCCGCCGGCGCCGGCGCCGCCGCCGCCGCCGCCGCCGCGGCGGCGCCGTTGGTGGCGCTCCCGGCCGCGGCCGCCGCGGCGCCCGCGCCGGGGCGCAGCTCGAGGTCGAAGGCCACGTCGGGGAAGACCGCGGTCAGGTTGTCGAACCACGGCCGGCGCTTGGCCAGATCCGGGTCCATGCCGTTGACGGTGTCCACCCGCAGCAGGCTGAAGTAGCTCTCCGAGTCCTTGGGGGGCCGGATCGGCCCGGCCACCAGGTCCCCGGTGCGCAGGCCGACGCGCCGGATCTGCGTCTGGGAGACGTAGATGTCGTCCGGGCCGGGCATCCAGTGCCGGTCGAGGCGCAGGAAGCCGTGCCCGTTGTCCATGATCTCCAGCACGCCGGTGCGGAACAGCTCGGGGCGCTCGGCCGCCCGGTCGGCGCCGCGCTCGCCCTCGGCGCGCTCGCTGCGCTCGGCGGCGTCCCGGTCGCGCCCGGCGCGCTGGCGCTCGCCCTCCCGCTGACGCTCGGCGCGCTCGCTGCGGTCGCCCCGCTCGGGGCGCTCGGGGCGCTCGGAGCCGTCGGGGCGCTCCTCGCGGGTGCGGGTGGCGCTGCCGTTGGTGGCGGCGCCGTTGCTCGCGGCGCCGTTGGCGGCCGCGCTGCCGTTGCCCCCGGCGCCGCGCCCGGCCCGGCCGCTGCGCTCCGGGCGCTCCGGGCGCTCCGGGCGCTCCGCGGGGGCGCCGTCGCCGTCGCCCGTGGCCCGCTCCGGCGCCTCCGGCGTCGGGGTCACCGGCGACCCCTGGAACGCCTGGGCCTGCAGCAGCCGGAAGATCAGCTCCTGCTTCTTCATCGCCTCCGGCTCGGGGATCTCGACCTCGCGGGCCAGCTCACGCAGCTCGTCGATGGTCTTCTGTTCCAGCTCTGTGTATTGCACGCTCGATTACTCCTGCGCCGTGGCGCAGACGAAAGAGAGATACGGGGCACCGGCCGCCTGGCCGTCGTGCCGGGTCTGGCTGCGGGGGGTGGTGGGTCGGGCCGATCCTCTCCTCGCCGGCTACGGCATGGCGGCCGGGCCGTCCGGGGGGCGCAGGCACGGCCGCGGGAGGCGCGCAGGGAACGCGGGGCGCACGGACAACGCGGGGCGCGCCGGGCGCGGGCCGCAGAGTCGGCCCGTGGCACCGTCGCTTCGACTCGGGGGCACCATCTCCGCGATGGCGAATCGCTCCGTGGGGTGCGGAATAGCGGACGCGCAAGCGCCGTACGCCGTCGTGCCTCGCCGTGCTGGCAAGTCCCCCTCGGGGTCAGGACTCCGTGGCGCAGCTCGGGCCTTCACCGCCGGGGGTGAGCCGGGCGTGAGACGGGCCAGACGCCGGCACCTGCCTGGAGGGCCCGGGAGTACCCCCGGGAGGCGGTGGGCGGAACGGGCTCATTCGAATGCTATCACTCGGTTCAGTGTTCGTCAACACCCCCTACCGGTAGCGCCGTCCGGCGCGCCGCCGGGGTCGCCGGGGTCGCCGGCGGCCCCGGCGGCGGGCTAGTCGCCGGCGACGAGCACCTCTTGCAGCGGCAGGGGCCGCTGGTCGCCCTCGATCGGGCGCTCGCGGCAGGCCTGGACGAAGCCCCGGAAGAGGGCGTGGGGCGCGTTCGGGCGGGACTTGAACTCGGGATGGAACTGCGTCCCGACGAACCAGGGGTGCCCGGCCAGCTCGGCGATCTCCACCAGCCGCCCGTCGGGGGACAGCCCGCTGAAGACCATCCCCTGGTCGGCCAGCAGATCGCGGTAGGCGTTGTTGAACTCCAGCCGGTGCCGGTGGCGCTCCTGAATCCGGTCGCTGCCGTAGGCGGCGGCCGCGCGCGTCCCGGGGCGCAGCACGCAGGGGTACAGCCCCAGGCGCATGGTGCCCCCCTTCTCCCCGTCCGCGCTCTGGTCGGCCATGTAGTCGATCACCGGGTAGGGCGTCGAGGGATCGAACTCGGCGCTGTTCGGCGCCTCCGTGCCCAGCACGTGGCGGGCGAACTCGATCACGGCGCACTGCATCCCCAGGCAGAGCCCGAGGAACGGCAGCCCCTGCTCCCGGGCGTAGCGGATGGCCATGATCTTGCCCTCGATCCCCCGGCTGCCGAAGCCCCCCGGGACGACCAGCCCGCGCACGTCGCCCAGGGCCCGCTCCAGGGCGTAGCCGGGGGCCCGCCGCTCCTCCTCCTCCAGCTCCTCGGAGTTGATCCACTTCAGCTGCAGCTCGCGGTCGTAGAAGGCCGCCGCGTGGCGCAGGGACTCGGTGACCGAGATGTAGGCGTCGTGCAGCTGGGTGTACTTGCCCACCAGGGCCACTTTCAGCGGCGGGTTCTCCCGCTGCAAGCGCAGCACCATCGACCGCCAGTCCCGCAGCGCCGGCGGCCGGACCCGCTCCTGCAGCCCCAGCTCCTCCACGATCGCCTCGCCGAAGCCGGCCTGCTCCAGCACCAGGGGCACCTCGTAGATCTCGCTCAAGGTGGGCAGGGAGATGACCGCCGAGGGGTCGACGTCCGAGTAGAGGGCGATCTTCTCCTTGACGTCGTCGCCCAGGGGCACGTCCGAGCGGCAGACGATGGCGTCCGGCTGAATCCCGATCCGGCGCAGCTCCCCGACCGAGTGCTGCGTCGGCTTGGTCTTCATCTCCCCCGTGGCCCCCAGGTGGGGGACGAGGGTCACGTGGACGTAGTAGACGTTGCTGCGCCCGACGTCCTTGCGCATCTGGCGGATCGCTTCCAGGAAGTGGTGGCTCTCGATGTCGCCGACGGTGCCCCCCACCTCGACGATGACCACGTCCGCCCCGGTCTCCCGCCCGACGCGGGTGATCCGCTCCTTGATCTCGTTGGTGATGTGGGGGATCACCTGGACGGTGTCGCCCAGGTAGTCACCGCGCCGCTCCTTGGCGATCACGCTGGAGTAGACCTGCCCGGTCGTGACGTTGGCGATCTGGGAGAGGTCGGTGTCGAGGAACCGCTCGTAGTGACCGATGTCGAGGTCGGTCTCGGCGCCGTCGTCGGTCACGAAGACCTCACCGTGCTGGAACGGGTTCATCGTCCCCGGATCGACGTTGAGATAGGGGTCGAGCTTCTGCATCGTGACGCGCAGACCGCGCGCCTTCAGCAGGTTGCCCAGACTGGAAGCCGTGAGCCCCTTCCCGAGTGAGGAGGCGACGCCTCCGGTGACGAACACGTGCTTGACCGGCGTCGCATGCTTCACGGGCTTCGATCCTACCGGAGGGGGACCACGCCGTCCGATCCCGACGCACCGTAAGAA
>DATLLM010000175.1:0-6666 GCA_035537855.1 Chloroflexota bacterium
TCATGATCAGCTACTACCTGTTCCTCTCCTTCCGGCCCCTCCGGGTGATCACGAACCAGATGGAGGAGCTGCAGCGCGCCGGCGCCGGCGTGGTGCGCATCGGCGAGCTGCTCGCGGTCCGCAGCGCCATCCGCGACCCGCTGCACCCCGCCCCGCTGCCCGTGCGCCCGACCAGGCCGAGCACCTCGCCCGGGGCGAGCCGGAAGTCGACGTCGCGCAGGGCCGGCGCGGCGCCGGCTTCGTAGTCGAAGGTGACGCCGGCGAAGTCGACCGCCAGGGGCCCGTCGGGCAGCGGGGCGGGGTGCAGGGGGTCGCGGATGGCGCTGCGCACCGCGAGCAGCTCGCCGATGCGCACCACGCCGGCGCCGGCGCGCTGCAGCTCCTCCATCTGGTTCGTGATCACCCGGAGGGGCCGGAAGGAGAGGAACAGGTAGTAGCTGATCATGAAGGCCGTGCCCAGGGTGATCTGGCCGGCCCGGAAGAGCAGCACGATGAGCACGTAGCCGGCGGCGGTGAGGAGCGAGGAGAGCAGGTCCGGCGTCGTCCACTGCAGGGCGCCGACCACCCGCGCCCGGCAGTTGGTCAGGATGCGCTGCCGCAGGGGGCCGTGCAGCCGGCGCAGGACGTAGTCGCCGGCGCCGTTGGCGCGGACGTCTTCGGTGCCGCCGAGGCGCTCCTCGAGGAAGCCGAACAGGTCGGCGCTGGCCTGCCGGGCGCGCCGCCAGTGGGGGACGGTGATCCCGCGCATGCGGTTCATCGCCAGCAGGCTGACGGCGCCGAAAACGGCCAGCCCGGCCCCCGCCCGCCAGTCGACCGCCCAGAGCAGGGCGATCACGCCCAGCAGGAGGAGGATGTTGCCCAGCACCTGCACCACGAACTGGGAGAAGAAGCCGGAGAGGGCGCTGACGTCGCCGTCGATGCGCTCGATCAGCTCGCCCGGCGTGCGGGACTTGTGGAAGCCCAGGTCGAGCGTCAGGCAGTGCCGGGCCAGGTCCTCGCGCAGGGCGTTGGTCGTGGCCCAGCCGAGGTGCTCGCCGCTGTAGGCGGCCAGCAAGGCGCACCCTTGCTGGAGCACGGCGAGGCCGACGAACAGGGCGGCGATGGCCCGCAGATCGGCCCCCGGCGCCGCCCCCGTGGCGGCGTCGATGAACGCCCGCAGCACCTGCGGCCCGGCGAGCTGCAGCGCGGTGCTCAGGACGAGCAGCAGCCCCAGGACGGTCACCGCCCCCCGGTGCGGGCGCAGGTAGCGGCCGAGGAGCGCGCCGTACTGCGCAAGATTGACCTGCACGGCGCAACAGCCTAAAGGAAGTTGAGCCGCATGTCAACGATATGAAGCGACCGATTAACTCCGGCCGGCGTGGCGCGGAGGGCGGGGGCTAGCGCCCCCAGCCCTCGACGGCGTGGCCGCGGAGGTAGTCCAGATCGAGCGAGATCCCCAGCCCGGGCCGGCGGGAGACCTGGAGCGACCCGTCCTTGACCTCCAGGGGGTGATCGACGAAGACGTTGTACATCCCCAGGTCGGCCCGGCTGGTCTCCAGGCGGTAGAAGTTGGGCACGGTGAGCACGACGTGCGCCCCGGCCATGACGTTGACCGGGCCGCTGGCGTCGTGGGGGGAGATGGGGATGTAGTAGGCCTCGGCCATGGTGGCGATCTTCTTCAGCTCGGAGATGCCCCCCGTCCAGGTCACGTCGGGCATGACGAAGTCGGCCAGCCGGTTCTCGAAGACGGGCACGAACTCGAAGCGGGTGTGTAAGCGCTCGCCGACGCAGATTCGCGTCGGCACCTGGTCGCGCACCTGGCGCAGGGCGTGGTAGCTCTCCGGGGGGACGGGCTCCTCGAACCAGTGGATGTTGTACGGGGCGAGGCGCTGGGCGAGGCGCACCGCGGTGGGGACGTTGTAGAGGGCGTGGGCGTCGATCAGCACCTCCACCTGGGGCCCCACGGCCTCGCGGATGGCGGCGACGATGTCCACGCCCCGCTGCTCCCCGCGGGCGCTGATCTGCCCGTCCAGGTAGGACGTGCCTTTCGGCCCCATCTCCTCGAAGAAGGGATCGGTCTTGATCGCGCCGTAGCCGGCGCGCACCGGGACCATCGCCTCGGCGGCGGCCTCGTCCGGCTCGGTGCGGTAGGGGAAGTGGGTGTAGAGCGGCACGTCCGGGCGCACCGCGCCGCCCAGCAGATCGTAGATGGGCAGACCGAGGGCCTGCCCGCGGATGTCCCACAGGGCGATGTCGATGCCGCTGACGACGCAGGTCGTCGCCCCCCGGGTGCCCATGTAGGTGAAGGCGCGGAAGACGCGGTTCCAGATGGCCTCGATGTGGCTGGCGTCCTGCCCCTCCAGCAGGGGGCCGAGCTCGCGCAGCACGGCGCAGACGGCTCGATTGGCGATCTGGCCGGGGAAGGTGGTGATCTCGCCCCAGCCGGTCAGCCCCTCGTCCGTCTCCACCTGGACGAAGACGTACTGCCGGGAGCGCCGGGCGCCGACGGTGGACTGGGTGCCGCGCGTCTCGCCCTCGGCGACCGGCACCTCGACGATCCAGGGCGTGACGGACGTGATCTTCATGCCTGCCTCCTCTCGCTCAGGGCCGCAACCCTACTCGGCCCCGGACCCGGCGCCGGCGCCGCCGGACCAGGCGCCGAGGGCCATGTAGCCGCCGTCGACGCAGACGTACTCCCCGGTCATGAACGAGGCCTTCTCGCTGGCCAGGAAGAGGACGACGTTGGCGATGTCCTGTCCGGTGCCGATCCGCCCGATGGGGTGGCTCTTGCCGAAACGCTCGAGCGCGGCCTCGACCCCGTCCGGCTCCTTGCTCGCCGAGGCCCGCACCATCTCCGTGTCGATCGTCCCCGGGCAGATGGCCAGCACCCGGATGCGCTCGGCGGCGTACTCCACCGCCAGCTGGCGGGTCAGGGAGAGCACCCCGCCCTTGCTCGCGGCATACGCCGGCACGCCCTTCATGGACTGCAGGCCCTGCACGCTGGCGTTGTTGACGATCACCCCGCCGCCGCGGCGGCGCAGCTCCGGGATCACCAGGCGGGCCATCAGGAAGTAGGACTTCAGATTGACCCCCAGGATGCGGTCCCACATCGCTTCGGTGGTGTGCTCCGCGTCGCGGTAGGACTCCTGGGGCTGGATGCCGACGTTGTTGAACAGCACGTCGACGCCGCCGAGGGTGTCGACGGTCTGCTGCACGACCAGCTGGCAGGCGTCGGCGCGGGAGACGTCCGCTTTGACGAACAGGCCGTGCCCGCGCGTCTCGCGCAGCGCCTCGAGGGTCTCGTGCCCGGCGACGTCGTCGACGTCGGCCACGGCCACGTGCGCTCCCTCGCGGGCGAAGGCGACGGCGGTGTCCCGTCCCATGCCGTGCGCCCCCCCGGTGACGATCACCACTTTGCCGTCGTAGCTCCCCATCGCGCTCACCTCTCCCTCTCAGGGTCCGACTCGGTACGCAGGTGCGTCCGCAGGAACGCCAGCACCCGCCGGCGCATGTCCCAGTTCTCGAAGTGCCCGGTGCGGTAGCGGACGAGCTCCCAGTGCTCGGGGACGCCGGCCGCGCCGTAGACCTCTCGCAGGGCGCGGTCGATCCGGTCGAGCCCCGCCGGCGGGGTCAGACGGTCGAGCTCGCCGGCCAGACTGAGGTGCGGGCGGGGGCAGGTCAGGGCGTTGATCGCCGCGGTGTCGAAGTGGCGCAGCAGGCCGGGAACGTAGTAGTAGAGGCCGTGGCCGTCCAGCCCGCGCGTCTCCAGCAGGGACCGGAAGTCGGTCAGGCAGCAGAGGTCGACGCAGGCGGCGACGCGCTCGTCGAGGGCGGCGTGCCACCAGGCCATCGTGCTGCCCATGGAGAGGCCCATCGTGCCCACCCGGGCCGGGTCGATCTCGGGGCGAGCGACGAGGTAGTCCGTCGCCCGCAAGGTGTCGTAGACCATCAGGCCCCAGAGCACCTGGCCGTGCCACAGGAGGTGCTTGAACAGCTCGGACTCGCTGCGCCCGCGGCGCTCGCCGAAGTTCCAGTGGTCGATGCAGAGGGCGGCGACCCCCATCCGGGCCAGGGCGACGGCGTAGGGCGGCGTCCGCAGGTAGCTCGACCCCTGGAGCAGCTCGTCCTTGCCGCGGACGTAGTCGCCGCCGTGGGCGTGGCTGTAGACGACGGCGGGCAGGGGCCGGGGCGCCGCCCGGGGCAGGGTCAGATAGGCCGGCACCGCCTCGATCCCGTTCAGGTCGAGGTTCAGCACCTCGAGCGTGTAGTCGGGGCCGACCTCGCGGGCGACGACGCTCGCGGCGAGCGGACGGTCGCGCGGGGGGAGCTCCCCCAGCAAGCTGTACAGGGCTGCGCGGCGGGCGGGCGCGCCGGCCGGTGCTGCGCCCGGCGATTCGTCGGGAGTGGCGGTCACAAGCGCGCTAGCGTAGCACGACCGCTGCGCCCGGCGGGGGCTCCCTCAGGGTGTAGACGACCACCTGGAACGGCCCGCTGCCGTCGCGGGCGAGGACGTCGACGCCGTCCGCGGTTACGCGCCCCCGGCCGAGCGGCCCGTAGCTCTGGTGCCCCAGGACGTCGTAGTAGACCGTGCGGGTCCCGAGACGCACGCCCTCGACGTTGCTGCGCTTGGCCTGCACCCCGGAGCGCACGTCGACGAGGGCGTCGTCCGGCTGAAAGGCGCCGGCGTAGCCGAGCACGCGGGCCTGCTCGGCGGCCGTCAGAGGGGCGGGCGGGCCGGTGGCGAGCGGGGCCGGCTGGACCGCCCGTTGCAGGGGCTCCGCGACGGCGGCGTTCCTGCTCCCCGCCGTCGCGACGAGGAAAGCGGCGCCGAGCAGCAGGAGCGTCAGGCCCCTGCCGCTGAGCGTCTGGACGGGCGTCGTACCGGTCGCGGTCGCGGGCATGACCGATTGAGGTGAGCAATGGCCGTGCCGCCGGTCCGCTGGGGGCGACTATAATCGGCCCCGCTGGAGGGCGGAGTGATATACGAGCTACGGATCTACGAGTGCGTCCCGGGGCGGATCGGGGCGCTGCACGCGCGCTTCCGCAACGTGACCCGGCGCATGTTCGAGAAGCACCAGATCTCGGTCGTCGGCTACTGGGAGGATGTGATCGGGGAGAGCAACCGCCTGGTGTGGATGATCCGCTGGCAGTCGATGGCCGAGCGGGAGACGAAGTGGGACGGGTTCGCCACCGATCCGGAGTGGCTCGAGGCGCGGGCCAAGAGCGAGGAGGACGGGCCGATCGTGGCCCGCATCCGCAACACCTTCATGAAGCCGACGGACTACTCGCCGGCGCCGTAGCGTCCGGGCGTCCCCGTCGCGACGACGGGCCGGCCGTGCCCGTGCGCCCGGCGTCGCCCTGGGCTCCGGCCCGCCGGGGGGTGCGGGCCGGAGGGCGCGCTAGAGATCGGTGCGGCGGACGGTGGCGTCCGTCCGCCGCCAGACCTCAGGCCGCAGCTCGACGCCCAGACCGGGCCCGTCGCCGGGGCGGACGGTGCCCCCCTCGACCACCGGGAGGCCGGTGGTGAGGCGGGGGTACCAACCGGTGTAGAAGGCGCGCACGACCTCCTGAATCAGGGTGTTGGGCGCGTTCAGGGAGAGGTGCACGCCGGCCGCCCAGACGACCGGCCCGGTGCAGTCGTGCGGGGCGATGGGCAGCCCGAACGCCTCGGCCATGGAGGCGATCGCCTTCCCCTCGCTGATCCCGCCGCACCACCCCAGGTCGAGCATGACGACGCTCGCGGCGCGGGCTTCGAGCAGCTCGCGGAAGGCGATCCGGCCGCCGAGCAGCTCGCTCGCCGTGGTCGGGACGCTCGTCCCCTGGGCGAAGCGGGCCAGGCTGGCCAGGTCGTCCGGGCGCAGGGGGTCTTCGATCCAGAAGGGGCGCAACCCCTCGGCCTCGAAGGCGCGGGCGATCCGCAGGGCGCAGGGCAGGTTCCACAGCCCGTGCAGCTCCACCATCAGGTCCATCCGCGCGCCGACCGTCCGGCGCACCTGCCGGAACGGCTCCAGCCCGGCGTCGAGGTCGGCGTCCGAGAGGTAGGCGCCGCCGCCGGCGTAGGCGTAGGGATCGAAGGGCCACATCTTCATCCCGCTGATGCCCTGGTCGAGCAGGCTCTGCGCCAGCTCACCGGCGTTGCCGTTCAGCCAGGCCCCGAGGTCCTCGTACGGACCGGGGGGCTCGGGACCGGCGGCGTCGCGCTCGCCGGGGACGCCCCAGTTCTCCCGGGCCTGCCCCGCCGCCGAGCGGACGTAGAGGTACCCGGCGCAGGTGTTATAGACGCGCACGCGCTCGCGGGATGCGCCGCCGAGCAGGGCGTAGACGGGGCGAGCGGTGGCCTTGCCCAGGAGGTCCCAGAGGGCCAGGTCGACGGCGGAGGCGCCGCGGCACTCCACCCCCGTGCCGCGGGTGCCGACGTAGCCTTTGAGGGCGACGCGCAGGGCGTCGATCGCGGCGGCGTCCTGCCCGAGCAGCTTCGGCGCCGCCGTCCGGTGGAGGTAGGTGGCGACCTCGTCCGGGCCGAAGAAGGTCTCGCCGAGTCCGGTCAGGCCGGCGTCGGTGTGCAGGCGCAGCCAGAGGAGATTGGGGTACTCGTCCAGCTGGAGGGTCTCCACGGCGGTGATGCGCACGGCGGCGGTCCCATTCGTCTCGTTCCGGCGGGCGGCGGGTTGCGGGCGGCGGGTCAGG
>DATLLM010000176.1:0-7730 GCA_035537855.1 Chloroflexota bacterium
TCGCCGCCCTCCCAGAAGTAGCCCGGGGCGAGGCGGATCAGGTCGGGGAGCGTCCGGGCGGCCACGATGCGCATCGCCGGCGTCGGCGGCTCCGGCGCCTCAGGGGCGAAGACCCACACCAGCACGTCCTTCAGCAGATCCGGCCGCCAGGCCGTGCCCGCCCGGTCGCGGGCGCTCCACTGCCCGTCCGAGAAGACCCACAGCCGGCGCGGCGCGTACGGCTGGCGGGCGAGCCACTCGGCCGCCCCGGCCACCGCCGGGCCGAAGGGGGTGCCCCCGTGGGGGTGCAGCTCCCGCCCCAGGGCCACCAGCGGCGCCCCCTCCGCCGGCGGCTCCAGGCGCTCCCAGGTGGCCCCGAAGGTGAAGGCGCTGACCCGCGCCCCGACCGCCGTGGCCGCGCTCTCCACCAGGATGGCCGCCTCCCGTAGCTGCTCGGCGTAGGGCGCCATCGAGGCGGAGCAGTCCAGCAGCAGGCAGAGCGCGTTGGCCGGCTCCGGCTCGTGCACGAAGCGGCTGAACACCGCCTCCCGCCCGGCGAGCGCCGCCGCCAGGCGGTTGCGGTCGAGTCGCCCGTTGCGCTGGAAGCGCCGCGGGGCGCTGCTGTAGTAGGCGTCGCTCGCCGCCCGCAGGCGCTCGATCAGGCGCTCGATCTCGGGGGCCAGCGCCCCCCGCAGCTGCCAGTAGGCCGCCCGGTCGTCCGGGGTGGGGGTGACCACCCTCAGCCCGCCGAGCGCCCCCGGCCCCGAGCCGCCGGTGGCGCGGCCGCCGGCGCCCTGCCCCTCCCGCTCCGGGACGTGGCCGCCGGCCCCCGCCGGGCCGGCCTCCGGCAGGGCGTGCTCCTGATTCAGGCCCCAGCCCCGGGGCGGCGTCTCGGGCGGGCCGGAGCCCTCCTCCGGCGTCGGCGGGGCGGCAGCGTCGCCGGACTCCGCGCCCGGCCGGGAGGCGGACGCGGGGCCCGCGTCCGGGGCGCGCGCCCCGCGGGCGTCCTTCACCCGCAGCGCCGGCCCCCCGGCGGCGGCCGACCCGCCGGGCAGGGCGTGGGGGCGGCCGGCCGCCGTCGCCACGGCCACGGCCACGCTGGTCGGCGAGCGGGCCAGGTGGTCGAGCGCCGCCTGGAGGGCCGCGGCGCGCCGCCAGCGCCCCCAGTCCCGGCGCAGCCAGGCCGGGTGCTGCTCCGGCCCGGGGGGCACCCCGTTGCGCGCGCGCATCGCCTCGACGGCGGCCAGGACGTCCTCGACGAGCGGCCGCAGGTCGTCGGGGCCGATGCCGAGCAGGCGCTCGACGGCGGCCGCGGCCGGGTCGCCGACGGCCGCCGGCAGCCACTCCGGGGCCGGCGCCTCGGGCGTGGCCAGGCGGGTCAGCAGCGTCTGCCAGGCCCCCCGCCGGTCGAGCCGGGGGGCCCGCCCCGCCGGGGAGGCCGCGGCGAGCGCGGGCGGCGCGGGCAGGCGCTCGGCCAGCCCGGGGCGCACCGCGACCTCGAGGGCCCGGTGGCGGCCGTCGGCCCAGGCGGCCACCAGCCAGGCGGCCGCCGTGCGGAAGCGCACCGGCCAGGCCTCAGCCGGCGCCGGCAGGGCCAGCGCCGGCACGGCCTCCGCAACGGCCAGGCGCACCACCGCCGGGGGCAGGCTGATGGCGTCCCAGGGCGGCCAGGGCAGGAGCACGGGCTCGCCCGGCTGCGACCAGGCCCGGAAGCCGAGGACGACCTCCCGCCAGCCGTGGCGGTAGTGGGCCAGCAAGTGCTCCAGCTCCAGCTCGGCCCCGGCGAAGGCCACCCGGGGATCACGCGAGGTGGGGCGGGCCAGGCGCACCTCTTCCGTCCAGCCCGTCTCCGTGCACAGGCCGAAGGCCACCTTGAGGTCGCCCGCCCCCGTCCGCCAGCGGGCGTAGGCGGTGAGCTCCGCCTCCCAGGCGGCGTAGGGCGCCGTGCCGTGCAGCGGCTCGCCCGGATCGCGCACCGGGCGGCGCCGCCAGGGGAGGCGGTCGAGCACGGGGCGCAGGCTGTCGAAGGCCGGGAGGGCCGGGAGGCCCGGGAAGCCAGGCGGCACGCCGCCCCCGTCAGCCCGCCGCCGGCCCGGCTATGAGCACGCCGCGGGCCTGCGGGTAGTGGGCGACGACGACCCGCTCCAGCTGGCGCAGGCTGCGCTGGCGCTCGCCGACGCCGGTCAGGGCGAGGGCGCCGAGCGTGCGCACGGCCGCCGGCAGCCCGGCGGCCAGCCGGTGGGCGACGAAGTTGAGGGCGAAGCGCATGTCCGGAAAGAGGGCCAGCTCCTGCTGGTCGTAGAGCTGGCGCAGGTCGGTGAACAGGGCGACGTCCCGGATCATGTCCGACGGCGGCCGGGCCAGCTCCGGGTCGGCCGCGCCCAGCCGGGAGGCCAGGATGCGGGCCTCGTCCGCCTGGCTCGGCTGGGGGAACTCCACCGCCCCCAGCCGGGACAGCAGCGCCGGCTCGGGCATCCGCCCCTGGAACGGGTTCCAGGTGACGGCGACGAACGTCCCGGGGTGCAGCTTGATCGCCTGCGGCGGCCCCTCGAGGCTGGGGATCACCACCCGGCGCTCCGCCACCAGATCGTGCAGCATGGTCTGCATCGAGGGCTCGACCGCCTGGATCTCGTTCAGCACCAGCAGCGCCCCGCGCTGCGCCCACCAGGTGATCTTGCCCACCCGCTCGACCGTCGAGCCCTGACTCAGGGCCGTGCCCCCCACCAGCTCCACCAGGTCGAGCCCGGCGGAGAGGTCGACGGCGAAGAGGGGCAGCCGCCAGGTGGCGGCCGCCTCGCGCAGGAGGGCGTTCTTGCCCGTCCCCGGGGCGCCGAAGACGCCGATGCAGCCGAAGCCCAGGCGCCAGCGCAGCCCCAGGTGGGCGGCCATCATCAGCTGCACCTGCCCGGCGATGTAGGCCGGGTCCGGCTCCGGGATGGCCTCCTCCCAGACGGCGACCTCAGACGGCTCCGTCCCCTCCCAGCGCGGCGGCTGCCAGCGGCCGGCCCCCAGCGCCTCGCCGAAGGCGCTCACCGGGGGACGCGTCGTCTGCACTGCCGGTTCCGAACTCCGAAGTCCCAAGTCGTGCCCCCCACGGCGACGGGCGCAAGGCGAGCTGAGGTGCCGAACGCGGTGCGTGCGCAGCCCGGGCGCTGCCCCGTCCCTCGCCCGGACCGGTGCCGCGTCCGGGCCCCTCTCGCTCCCGGATCGCGCGCGCCGCTGCTGCGCCAATACTAGCGCGAACGGCCGGTGCCGTGCCTCGCGCCCCCGCCCTCCCGGCTTCGGACGTCGGACGTCGGACCTGGGACTTGGGACCTAGTACGGCCGGGCGAGGGACTTCTTCAGCACGTCCAGGTTCTCCAGCGCCAGCCCGGTGCCCAGCGCGACGCAGTCCAGCGGGCGCTCGGCGACGTGGCAGGGGATCCCGGTGACGTTGGTCAGCAGGCGGTCGAGGTTGCGCAGCAGCGACGTCCCCCCGGTCATCACCATGCCCTTGTCGATGATGTCGCTCGACAGCTCGGGCGGGGTGCGCTCCAGGACGTGCTTCACGGCGAGCACGATCTGCTCAACCGGCTCGGCGATGGCCTCGGTGATCTCGGTCGAGGTGACGCGCACCGTCTTGGGCAGTCCGGCCACCTGGTCGCGCCCCCGCACGTCGACGTTCAGGGGCTGCTCGAGGGGCAGCGCGCTGCCCACCTCGATCTTGATCTCCTCGGCCATGTGGTCGCCGATGATCAGGTTGTACTTGCGCTTGATGTACGCGGCGATGGCGTCGTCGATGCGGTTGCCCCCGACGCGCTCGGACTGGGAGACGACGATCCCGTTGAGCGAGATGACCGCCACCTCGGTCGTCCCCCCGCCGATGTTGACGATCATGTTCCCGCTGGGATACGAGATGGGCACGTTCGCCCCGATCGCCGCCGCCAGGGGCTCCTGGATCAGGTACACCTCGCGCGCCCCGGCCTGGACGGCCGCGTCCGTCACCGCCCGGCGCTCGACGCTGGTCACGCCGCAGGGGACGGAGACCATCACCTCCGGCTTCCACATCCGGAACCGCCCGCAGACCTTGGCGATGAAGTAGCGCAGCATCGCCTCGGTGACCACGTAGTCCGCGATCACGCCGCTGCGCATGGGGCGGATGACGTGGATGCTCCCGGGCGTCCGGCCGAGCATCTGGCTGGCCTGGTCGCCGACCGCCTGGATGCGGTTGTCGGTCGTGGAGATGGCCACCACCGACGGCTCGTTGATCACGATGCCCTGGCCGCGGACGAAGACCAGGACGTTGGCCGTACCCAGGTCGATTCCGATCTGCCGGGAGAACAGCACTGGCCCGGATTCTACCGGACCCGGCCGGGCGCGCGTACCGGCCCCGGCGGCGGGCGCCTCAGACCCGGGGGGCGAGCTCGGCGCCGAGGGCCCGGAAGCGGCTGGTCAGGTCCTCGTAGCCCCGCTCGGCGTGGTGGAAGTCGGCGATCTCCGTCGAGCCCGCGGCGACCAGGCCGGCGATGGTCAGGGCGATGCCGCTGCGCAGGTCGAGCGCCCGCACCGCGGCCCCCGTCAGGGGGGTCGGCCCGTGGACGTAGGCCCGGGTGGCGCCCGTCCCGCTGCCGGGGTCGCCGTTGGTCTCGATCCGGGCCCCCAGCTTGCGCAGCTCCTGGACGTAGTTGAAGCGGTCGTCGAAGACCCGCTCCTGAATCACGCTGTCCCCGCAGGCCTGGGTGAGCATGGCGCAGAAGGGGGTCTGCAGGTCGGTGGGGAAGCCGGGGTAGTGGATGGCCTGCACCTCGACCGCCCGCAGCGGGCGGTTGCGCCAGACCCGGATGGCGTCGTCGCTCTCGAAGACCTCGGCCCCGGCGTCGCGCAGCTTGTGCACCACGGCGTCCAGGTGCTCGGGGACGACGTTGCGGATGACCACGTCCCCGCCGGTGGCGGCGGCCGCGATGGCGAAGCTCCCCGCCTCGATGCGGTCCGGCATCACCCGGGTGCGCGCGCCGTGCAGGGCGGGCACGCCGATGATCTCGATCCGGGGCGTCCCCGCCCCCCGGACGATGGCCCCCATCCGGTTGAGGTGCTCGGCCAGGGCGACCACCTCCGGCTCGCAGGCGGCGTTCTTGACCACCGTCGTGCCGTTGGCCAGGCAGGCCGCCATGATCAGGTTCTCGGTGCCGGTGTGGCTGGGGTAGTCCAGGTAGATGCGGGCCCCGCGCAGGCCGGAGGTGCGGAAGGAGTAGGTGCCGTCCACCAGCTGCGACTCGACCCCCAGGGCCTCGAGGCCGCGCACGCCGACGTTGACCGGCCGCTCGCCGATCTTGCAGCCACCGGGCATGGCCGTGGTCACCTCGCCCAGCCGGGCGAGCAGCGGCCCGACCAGCACGAAAGCGGAGCGCTCCTTGGCCACCAGCTCGGAGACCAGCTCCGTCCCCTC
Source organism: Chloroflexota bacterium (assembly GCA_035537855.1). Lineage (GTDB taxonomy): Bacteria > Chloroflexota > UBA11872 > UBA12225 > UBA12225 > DATLLM01. The sequence goes on from DATLLM010000176.1 coordinate 5,405, forward strand.
CACCCGCTCGGCCGAGAGGGTCATGCGGTGGTTGGCCCCGTCGAACTCCACCCGCACCCCGAGGGCCCGCAGCAGGGCGGCCTGGGTGTGCACCGCCTCGATGTCCGGGACGTGCTCGAGCAGCACCGGCTCCCGGGTCAGCAGGCAGGTGGCCATCATCTTGGTGGCCGCGTTCTTCGCGCCGCCGGCGGCGATCTCGCCGTGCAGTCGGGCCCCCCCGGTGACGACCATCCGGCGGTCGGGGGCGCCGCGCGGCGGCGCGACGGGCGCGGCCGCGCTGATCGGCACGGGGGGCGGCGTCACGGTGGTCATGAGGGGCCCTCTCTTGCGGTACAACGGAACACCCGGCGTTCTGCATCGGGGGGCCGTACCGGCCGGCGACGGGGTGCCGTCACGCCGCCGGAGTCTACCTCAGGCGGGGGTGCGCGGTCAGCAGCGCCCGAACCCGTGTGGCCGCCGCGGGTGGGGGCGCCGCCATCCGATGAGCGCGATGAGGCGCGGGCACCACCCGGAGCGGGCAGCGGGCGCGCCGCCGCGAGCGCCCCCAACCGCCGGCAGCGAGTCCGGGCCCGAGGGCATCTCGGCCGGGCGGGCCGGCTCGATCGGGGCAGAAAGGGGCCGCGGGCGAGGAGGCGCCTGCGGCGGACGCCTCTGCCGCAGCGGCGGAACCGGCCACGGGGGACGAGCCCGATTCTCGCGGCGGCCACGCGGCGGTCTCCCGCCAACGTCGCCCGCGCAGCCTCGTCCTCTGCGGCCGCTGGCCGCCCACGCCCGCTCCTCGCGCCCTTCGGCCGCTGGCCGGCCCGCGCCTCTCCCTGCTGCGCTTCGTCTACTCGCCCGTCTACTCGCCGACCATCCCGGACTCGCTCACCCCCTCCGGCGAGCGACGGCCCCGGGTGCGGCGGCGGGCGACGTCGACCGCCCGCAGGCGGGAGAGGGAGCGGGCCAGCGCCGCCTGGGCGCGATCCTGGTCGATGTCCGGCGTGTGGCCCCGGACGCGCTCGGCGGCGCGCCGCCTGGCCTCCTCGGCGCGGGCGACGTCGATCTCCTCCGCCCGCTCGGCCGAGTCCGCCAGCACCACCACGTTGTTCTCGCTGACTTCGAGGAAGCCCCCGCCGACGGCCAGGATCTCCTCCTCGCTCCCGCGGCGCAGGCGCACCGTGCCCGGCACCAGCAGCGTCAGCATGGCGGCGTGCCGGGGCAGGATGCCGACCTGCCCCTTGGCCGTGTCCGCCAGGACCTCGTCCGCCTCGCCGGACAGAATCGACCGCTCGGCGGCGACGACCTCAACGTGCAGCGGCATCCGCCTTACCTCCCCCCCATCTGCTGGGCCTTCTCCACCGCGTCGTCGATCGTGCCGACGAGCCGGAAGGCCTCCTCGGGGAGGTTGTCGTGCTTGCCCTCGAGGATCTCCTTGAAGCCCCGCACCGTCTCCGCCACCGGGACGAACTTCCCGGGGATGCCGGTGAAGACCTCGGCGACGAACATCGGCTGGGAGAGGAACTGCTCGATCCGCCGCGCCCGGTTGACGATGATCCGGTCCTCGTCGGCCAGCTCCTCCATCCCCAGGATGGCGATGATGTCCTGCAGGTCCTTGTAGCGCTGCAGCACGCGCTGGACGCCGCGGGCGGTGTCGTAGTGCTCCTGGCCGACGACGGTGGCGTCCAGGATGCGGGAGTTGGAGCCCAGCGGGTCGACGGCGGGGAAGATGGCCCGCTCGAAGATCGAGCGGTCGAGGGTGATGGTGGCGTCCAGGTGGGCGAAGGTGGTCACCGGGGCCGGGTCGGAGTAGTCGTCGGCGGGGACGAAGATGGCCTGCACCGACGTGATCGAGCCCTTGTTCGTCGAGGTGATCCGCTCCTGGAGCTGCCCCATCTCGGTGGCCAGGGTGGGCTGGTAGCCCACGGCCGAGGGGAGGCGCCCGAGGAGGGCGGAGACCTCGGAGCCGGCCTGGGTGAAGCGGAAGATGTTGTCGATGAACAGGAGCAGGTCGCGCCCCTCCTCGTCGCGGAAGTACTCCGCCATCGCCAGCCCGGTCAGGCCCACCCGCAGGCGCGCGCCCGGGGGCTCGTTCATCTGCCCGAAGACGAGCACGGCGTTCTTGAGGACGTCCGACTCCTTGAACTCGTTGTAGAGGTCGTTGCCCTCGCGCGTGCGCTCGCCCACCCCGCAGAACACCGAGAAGCCACCGTGCTGGCGAGCGACGTTGTTGATCAGTTCCATGATGGTGACCGTCTTGCCCACGCCGGCGCCGCCAAAGATGCCGGTCTTCCCACCCTTTGTGAAGGGCGCGATCAGGTCGATCACCTTGATCCCCGTCTCGAAC
>DATLLM010000177.1:0-4356 GCA_035537855.1 Chloroflexota bacterium
GCGGGGGACGCTGCTGCCGCGGGACGAGCGGGCGCTGGCGATGGTGGGCACCCGCCGGCCGACGCTCTACGGGCGGGACGTGGCCGAGCGCCTGGCCCGGGACCTGGCCGCGGCCGGCCTGACGGTGGTCAGCGGGCTGGCCAAGGGGATCGACACCCACGCCCACCGCGGCGCCCTGGCGGGCGGCGGGCGCACCCTGGCCGTGCTCGGCAACGGCCCGGACGTGGTCTACCCGCCGGAGAACCGGCGCTTGGCGGCGGCGATCGCCGAGGCCGGGGCCCTGCTCACGGACTACCCCCCGGGCACCGGGCCGGAGGCCCAGAACTTCCCGCCCCGCAACCGGATCATCTCCGGTCTGGCCCCGGCCGTGCTGGTGGTCGAGGCCGGGGAGCGCTCGGGAGCCCTGATCACCAGCCGCTACGCGCTCGACCAGGGCCGGGACGTCTACGCGGTGCCCGGGCCGGTGACCTCGCCGGTCAGCCGGGGCTGCCACGAGCTGATCCAGGACGGGGCCCGGCTGGTGGCCTCGGCCGAGGACGTGCTGACCGCGCTCGACGGCCCGAGCGCCGTCGCCGTGGCGGCCGCCCGGGCGGCGCGCGCGGCGCAGCAGCTCGCGCTCGACTTGGCCTCCCCACCGGACGCCCCCGCGGGCGGGGCGCCCCCGGGGGCGCCCCGCCCGGAGGACGACCCGGCGACGGCGTCGCTGCTTGCGGTGCTGGCCGGCGCCGGGACGGCGGCCCACGTCGATCAGCTGGCCCGCACCCTCGCCCGCCCGGTGCAGGACGTGGCCGGGGCGCTGACCCGGCTGGAGCTGGCCGGGCGGGTGCGCCACGTGGGGGGCATGCGCTACATCCTTACCGCATTCTGATCCGCCGCGGACAACCTCAGACACCGCTGCGGGCGTACCATCTATACCTATACCCACCCCGAGGTGAGTCCCGCGCGGTCGTCACGCACTCGGGGCTGCCGGCTCCATCGCGGGAGCACTGTAGCCCGAGGTGTCCGCCGGCCCCCGTGGCCGACGGGGGGCTGGCGCCATCGGGGGCGCACCGCAGAGGCTAGAGGGACGGACAAGCGCATGGGTCGAAACGAGAAGATCCTCCTCGTCGTGATCGCGGTGGTGACGGTCTTCGCCGGCTGGATCGCCCTGCCGAACAATCCGGGCATCCACTTCAGCGTCGGCGACCAGGACGTCGACGTGAACTTCAGGGCCGTCGAGGGGCTCGACCTGCAGGGGGGCCTGCAGGTCCTGCTGGAGGCCAAGCCCCAAGCGGGGCAGACCGTCGACCGCGACGCCCTGGAAGCGGCGCGCGCGGTGATCGAGCAGCGGGTCAACGCGTTCGGCACGACCGAGCCGGTGATCCAGGTGCAGGGCAACAACCGCATCGTGGTGGAGATCCCGGGGATCAAGACCCAGGAGGACCGGGAGCGGGCGGTGCGCCTGTTCGGGGAGACGGGGCTGCTGGAGTTCGTCGACGTCGGGGCCACCCCGCTGCCGGCGGGCACGGTGATCCAGCCCGGACAGTACCCCACCGTCCTCTCCGGCAAGGACCTCGATCCGAGCAAGATCGGGGTGGGCTTCGATCAGCGCCAGCGCCCCTTCATCAACTTCGGCTGGAACGCGGACGGGGCGAAGGTCTTCGGCGACTTCACCGAGAAGAACATCGGCCGCTACCTGGCCATCGTGCTGGACGGCACCGTCCTCTCCAGCCCCCGGATCAACGCCCGGATCGACAGCCAGGGGATCATCGAGGGGCAGTTCACCCTGGACGAGGCCAAGGACGTGGTCACCAAGCTGAAGTACGGCGCCCTGCCGGTGCCGATGCAGGTGATCCAGCAGCGCGAGGTGGGCGCCACCCTGGGCGCGGACTCGGTGCGCCAGAGCGTCATCGCCGGGGCGGTCGGCCTGGGCATCGTGATGCTGTTCATGCTCATCTACTACCGCCTCCCCGGGGTGGTCGCGGACATCGCCCTGCTGATCTACGCCCTGCTGACCTTCGCCGTGTTCAAGAATCCCTGGGCGCCGGTCACCCTGACCCTGGCCGGCATCGCCGGCTTCATCCTCTCCATCGGCATGGCGGTGGACGCCAACATCCTGATCTTCGAGCGGATGCGGGAGGAGCTGCGCGCCGGGCGCTCGCTCGGCTCGGCGATCGAGGCCGGCTTCAGCCGGGCCTGGAGCAGCATCTGGGACTCCAACGTCTCCACCTGGATCACCTGCGCCATCCTGTTCTGGTTCGGCACGGGGATGATCCGGGGCTTCGCCCTGACCCTGGCCATCGGGGTGGTGGTGAGCATGTTCACCGCCATCACCGTCACCCGGACGCTGCTGCGCGCCCTGGTGGCTACCGGCGTCCCCTTGAAGCCGGCGTTCTTCGGTATCCGCACCCCGGACCGGCTGAGCTCGTCCCCGGCGCAGGGCGCCGGGGCGGCGCAGCCGGCGGGCGTCTAGAGGGAGGCAGCGGTGTTCGACATCATCGGGCGGCGCAATCTCTACTTCCTCTTCTCCGGAATCCTGATCGTGCTGGGGGTCGCCGCCCTGGCGATCTGGGGGCTGCGCCTGGGAGTGGACTTCACCGGGGGCAGCCTGGTCGAGGTGCGGCTGGCGAACGCGCCCGAGCCGGACGCCGTGCGGGACGCGCTCGTCGCCGCCGGCTACCCCGAGGCGGCGGTGGTCACGAGCACAGACGCCAGCGGCCGGGTCAGCTACATCATCCGCACGCGCGAGCTGCAGACGCCGGAGAAGAACGCCCTGCTGGCCAAGCTGGGTGAGCCGTTCGGCCAGGTGACCGAGGACCGCTTCGAGACGGTGGGCCCGGCGGTGAGCGCCGAGACGGCGCAGCGGGCCTTCCTCGCCGTCGGCGCGGCCTCGCTGGCCATCCTGGCCTACCTGTCCTTCGCCTTCCGGCAGGTGCCCAAGCCGTGGCGCTACGGCACCTGCGCCGTGGCCGCCCTGCTGCACGACGCGCTCGTGGTGCTCGGGCTGTGGGCCATCCTGGGCCACTTCTTCGGGCTCGAGGTGGACGCCCTGTTCGTCACCGGAATCCTGACCGTGATCGGCTTCTCGGTGCACGACACGATCGTGGTCTTCGACCGCATCCGGGAGAACGTGCGCCGCTTCCCGGGCGAGTCGTTCGAGCGGATCGCCAACTTCAGCGTCAACCAGACCCTCGACCGCTCGATCAACACCGGGCTGTGCACCATCTTCACCCTGACCTCGCTGCTGCTGCTCGGCGGGGCGACGATCCGCAACTTCGTGCTGGTGCTGCTGATCGGGATCATCTCCGGGACGTACTCGTCCATCTTCAACGCCACCTGCCTGCTGGTGGTGTGGGAGAACGGCGACCTGGGCAACCTGTGGCGCCGGCTCACCGGCCGGCGCCGGCCGGCGCCGGCCGCGGCGGCGGCCTGAGCGCCGCGCCGCGCCCCGGGCGCCGTCAGTTCTGGCTCTGGCTGGCGGCGACGCCCACCGGAGCCGGCGGCTCGCCGATGGGCTCCATCGTCCCGGTGGTGACGTGGGCCAGCAGGGCCCCGTTCATGGCCATCGTCTCCTGGGCGGCCCGCGCCTCGGAGGCCGACCCGGTCTGCACCGCGAGCACCGTATCCCCCTGGTCGAGGCGCATGGCGTAGCGCACGGCCAGGTCGTGCGGCAGGCCCCGCGTGCGGCGCAGCAGGGCGGCGACGCCGGCGGCGACGAGCGCGCCGAGCAGCACCTCCAGCACGAACACCATCCCGTTGGAGAGGAAGCCCCGGGCGAGGAACATGGGGTCGATGCCCACCGCGGGGAGCAGCACGAGGGCGAGCACGGTGAGCAGGGCGCCGGCGACGCCCCCGATGAGGGCTGAGGCGCCGATGCGTTCGGTGCGATTGACCAGCCGGGCGGGCTCGCCGACGGCGTGCACCGGGATGCGGTCGGCGAGCAGGAGGCGCCCGCCGCCCGAGCGGGCGGTGGCGGTGATGGCGGCGGGGGCGACGCCGTCGGCGAGCAGGGCCAGGGTCGTCCGCTCCGCCTCTCCGAGGGTGGTGAAGGCTCCCATCACCAGCGCCAAGACTCAACGCTCCCCGAACCGGCTGGCCTGCGGTGTCGCATAATGAACTGCCTGCACTATCGCACAAACGCCGACCGGCGGGCGCGACGTGCGGGCGGGCGCTGACCGGAGCACCGGCGGAGCCGGAGGAGTGACCGGAGGAGTGGCCGGACGCACGCGCGGGGGCACGCTGGCGCAGAAGGTGGCCCTGGTCACCGGCGCCGGTTCCGGCATCGGCGAGGCGATCGCCACCCTGTTCGCCGCCGAGGGGGCCCGGGTCGGCGTCGCCGACTTCGATCCAGAGGGCGGGGAGCGAACGGTGCGGGGC
>DATLLM010000178.1:0-6125 GCA_035537855.1 Chloroflexota bacterium
TGAGCGCCCGCCCGGTCGGTGAGGGCCGGTGGGGCCATGGTCACTGTAGCGCAGGTCGATTGGCCGCCGACACCGCTGATGACGTAAGACGGAGGGAGCGGGATCCAACCGCTGCCCGGTTCATCCGGTCGAGCACTCGGAGCCCGTCACTGGCCCGTCACTCGCCGGTCACTGACCTGGTGTAACGCTGGCGTAATGCTCCCGTAAGGCAGCGAGGACGGCGGGCAGGGGGCTCGGCCAGGCCGACGCCGGGGTGCAGCAGTGGGGAATCGTCGGGCCGTAACCGAGCGGAAGTCGAAGTGAAGCCAGGAGGAAGCCGGAGCGTAGTCGGGGCTCGGTACGGTGAGCGTAACGCTGGCGTAAGGCAGCCGTGCCTCACTGGCGCACGGGTCGGGCACGGTTGAGGCACGGCCGGGCGGCCATCATCCCCTCATCGAGGACATCACCAGGCTGGCGGCGCCGGAGGGGTACACAACCTTTGCCCTCCGGTACCGTTTAGCGACTACCGGCCCCCCATGCGGCCGGGCGGTGGCCCCTGGTGCGGCCACCGGAGCGCATGCGCACCAGGGCGACGAGGACGGAGGGAGCGGTAACGACGGAGTGATCGGGCGCAGGGCGCCCGCTAACCGCAACGCGTAAGCCGGTGTGAGCCCGGCGGCGGGGCAGATCGACGCCAAGCGATCGGCCCCCGGAACCAAAGAGAAAGCCCTCGAGGCGCCAACCCCGAGGGCTTTCAAAGGCGACCACTCGAGGCCTGCGCCTCAAGCGTCTGTTCCGAACGTAGCGTTAGGAGCGTAGCGCACGGCGCAGACCTCGACAAGGGGTCTGTGTCTCTTTTTGCCTCGTGCGAGGCACGAGCCATGGCGGACGCGGACCCCCTGCGCAGTGGTCGCCCCCATCCACCAGAGAGGGGAGACCGCCACCGTGTCCGCACCCGACGCCCATCCCACCGCCTTCGGCGACGTCGCGCCGGCGCCGCCGGCCGAGGTGCTGGCCTCGGCCGCGGGGTTCGTGCGCCTGCCCCGCGCCGTACTCCGCGCCCCCGGCCTCTCCGACCGGGCGAAGCTGCTTTATGCCCTCCTGCTGGACTACGCCCGCCAGGACGGCTGCTGCTGGCCCGGGCTGGCCCGCCTGCGCGCCGACCTCGGCGGCGGCCACAACCAGCTGGCCCGCGCCGTCCGCGAGCTCGAGGCCGCCGGCCTGGTCGCCCGGCGCCGGCGCGGCTTCGGGAGGACCACCGTCTACTCCTTCCTCCCGCTGCCCAGCGAGTCCCCGGCCGGTCGTGCGGACGCGGCCGGGCAACCGGCGGTGGCCAGCTCAAGCACCGCCCCGAGTGCGCCCACCCGGGCCGCCTGTGCACCCCGCACCGAGGCCCCAGAGCGCCCCGGTGCGGCGGCCCAGAGCGCCCCGGTGCGGGGTGCACAGGACCTAGAGCCAGGGGACCAGGACGCAGAGGACCAACACCGACCATCGGCGGCGGACACACCCCACCTCGGCAGCCGGAGGCAGCGCGACAGTGTTGTTGCCCGCTTGATCGCCGAAGGGGTCACGCCGGGCGTGGCCCGGCAGCTCGTGGCCCGGTGTGCCCCGGAGGTGGTCGAGCGTCAGCTCGCCTGCCACCGGCACCGAGTCACGTCGGGCGGCGTGGCCCGCAACCCCGCCGGCGCCCTGGTGCGGGCCATCCGGGAGGACTGGGCGCCCCCGCCGGCCTGGTCGACCGCGCAGCAGCGGGTGGCCATCCAGGCCCGCCAGGCCGAGGAGGAGGCCCGCCGCCGGGAGGCAGAGGCCGCCCGGCTCCGGGCGTGGACGCGGAAGCCTCCGGAGGAGCGGATCGCCGGGCGGCTCCAGTTCTGGGTGCTAGGCCAGCGGGCGAAGCGGCGGGAGCCCACGGCGCCGGAGATCGCCGCCCGCCGGGCCGAGCTGCTGGCCGAGCTCGCCGCCCCGGACCGGTCCCCGACGCGGCGACCCGCGCCGGGGACCGTGGCCTGAACCCCGTCACGCCCCCGACGGGGTTCGGGGCCGCCCGGGGTCGTTCTGGGGCCCCCGGCGAGACGCGGCGGGAGCCCACGGGACGCCACGGGACGCCACGGGACGCCACGGGACGCAATGGGACGCAGAAGGACACAACGGGACGCTGCGGGAACACATGAAACTGTTGTTCAGTGTCTCGAGCTTCATGTGCGATAAATAACCCGAAGATGCGACGAAGAGCATCTCAGGATCGTTTCAAATAGGGATGGTTGAGCCGCTTGCGTTGCGATGACGACCATGCGAAACATGATGACGCGAAACGGCGATGTGCTCCCGGCGGCCGGGAGGGGACGGCGCTGACGCAGACCCGGGTGCCCGTGTAGGCCAGCGGCGCCGAACAGCACGACCCCCGAGGCTACCCGCCAAGACCGGCCTCGGGGTTTCGAGAAGGACTTTGCCATGCCCAGTGGAGCCACACCGCCGCCGCGAGGGACCCCTCCAGCACCGCCCACGCGCCCGCGCTGGCTGGGCCGCTTCGACCCGATCGGGCGCCACCGGGCCGGGCCGCCTCCGGCGGCCCGACCCCATGCGGTGCCGGGTGGGACGGGCGGCCGCTCCCGCACCGAGCGCCGCCGGATCCGGTGGGCCGGCCGGCCGGGCCGCGGCCCGGCGAGCGGGGAACTGGGCGCGGAGGCGGGGACGTGATCGCCGAAGGGCCGCCGCCCGCCACCGCCTCGGCGCCCCTCCTCGGCGCCCGGCGGCTCGTCGCCGCCGGCAATTCGGTGGTGGCCGTCCCGCCGGACGGCTCCAAGCACCCGGCCACCGCCTGGAAGACCTACCAGGCGCGGCGCCCGACGGATGCCGAGCTGGTCGCCTGGTTCGGCAGCGGGCGCAACGGGCCGGCGGTCGTCACCGGCGCGATCAGCGGCCAGCGCGAGGTCGTCGATGTCGACCGGGCCGCGCTCTTCGCGCCCTACGGGGACGAGGTCGAGCGGCGCTGCCCGGGCCTGATGGGCCGGGTGACGGTTGTGCAAACGCCCCGGCCGGGGTACCAGCTGCACTACCGCTGCCCCGCCGGGGTGGCGGGCAACCAGCCCCTGGCGCGGGAACCCAAGACGCCGACCGACGCGGATCCGGCGCCCTTCGCCACGCTGATCGAGACCCGGGGCGAGGGCGGCCTGGCCCTGACGCCGGCGTGCCCGCCCGACTGCCACCCGACCGGCCGGCCCTACCGGCTGCTGCAGGGCGACTTCGCCGCGCCGGCCGCGGTCAGCGCCACGGAGCGGGCGGTGCTCCTCGAGGCGGCCCGGACCTTCAACACCTACACCGCGCCGCGGCTCGTGAGCGGTGGGGGGCCGGCCCTCCCGCCGGAGCGCCGCGGCGACCGGCCCGGCGACCACTTCAACGCCCGGATGACGTGGGCGCAGCTCCTCGAGCCCCACGGCTGGCGCCCCCTGTTCGCCAAGGGCGACGTCACGGTCTGGAAGCGCCCGGGGAAGGACACGCCCGGGGGCTCCGCCACCACCAACTTCGGGGGCTCGGACCTCTTCTACCCCTTCAGCTCCAACGCCGCCCCGTTCGAGCCCGAGACCGCCTACACGAAGTTCGCCGCCTACGCGCTGCTGCAGCACGGTGGGGATTTCGGCGCGGCGGCCCGGGAGCTCCGCCGGGAGGGGTACGGCGCCCCGCCGGTGGCGATCGACCTGGGGCGGCGCCCGAACCCGAACGGGACGGCGAACGGGCCCCCGCCGCCCCCGCGGGACGCGGACGGGCCGGCCGGCGGGCCGCGCCGGCCCCCGCCGGAGATCGACGCCGGCAACCTCAACCTGCCCGACGTCACCGACCAGGCCTGGGCCGCGCTGCTGGACTACAACGAGCCGCCGCGGCTCTTCCGGTACGGGGACGCGCTCAGCCGCCTCGAGACGGACGACCGGGGCGGGACGGTCACCCGGGCGCTGACCGAAGACCGCCTCCGCCACCACCTGGCCCGCGCCGCCGACTGGTACCGCTGGAAGAAGGACGGCAAGGACGCCCCGGCCAAGAAGGTCCCCGACCTGCCGCCCGTGCACGTCGTCAAGGACCTCCTGGCGACGCCGGACGCGCCGCTGCCGCCGCTCACCCGCGTCGTCGCGGCGCCCGTCTTCGCGCCGGACGGCGAGGTGGTGACGGCGCCGGGCTACCACGCGGCGAGCCGGACCTACTACGCGCCGCGGCCCGGCGCGGCGCCGGTGCCGCCGGTGCCGGCCGCGCCCGCCGCCGCGGACGTCGCGCGGGCGAAGGCCCTGCTCCTCGACGAGCTGCTCGTCGACTTCCCGTTCACCGGCGCCAGCGAGCGGGCGCACGCCGTCGCGCTGCTGCTGCTCCCCTTCCTGCGCGGGATGATCGACGGCCCGACGCCGCTGCACCTGATCGAGAAGCCGACGGTCGGGACCGGCGCCACGCTGCTCGCCGAGGCGCTGGTCTACCCGGCGGCGGGGGCGAAGCCCGCCCCGATGGTGGAGGGGCGCGACGACGAGGAGTGGCGCAAGCGCCTCACCGCCACGCTGCGGGAGAGCCCGGCCGCGGTCCTGATCGACAACCTGCGCCGGAAGCTGGACACCCCGGCCCTGGCCGCGGCCCTCACCGCGCCGGACGCCTGGGCGGACCGCCTGCTGGGGACGTCGGAGACGGTGCACCTGCCCGTGCGCTGCGCCTGGATCGCCACCGGCAACAACCCGGCCCTGTCCGACGAGCTGGCCCGGCGGGCGGTGCGGATCCGCCTCGACGCCCAGGTGGAGCAGCCCCACCTGCGGGAGCCCAAGGCGTTCAAGCACGGCGACCTGAGCGGCTGGGCGGCGGCGCACCGGCACGAGCTCGTCTGGGCGGCTCTCGTCCTCGGCCGGGCGTGGGTGGCGCAGGGCCGGCCGCCGGGGGCCCGCGTCCTGGGCTCCTTCGAGTCGTGGGCCCGCGTCGTCGGCGGCGTGCTGGAGACGGCCGGCATCGGCGGGTTCCTCGGCAACCTGCAGGAGCTCTACGAGCGCGCGAACGAGGAGCGGGCGGCGTGGGTCGCCTTCGTCGGCGCCTGGTGGGACACGTTCGGGAGCGCGCCGACGCTCGTCAAGGACCTCTTCCCGCTGGTCGCGGAGAGCGAGATCCCCCTGGCCCTCGGCGATCCCACGAAGAAGCACAGCGGCCCCGTCTCGCTGGGGACGAAGATCCGCCAGGCCGAAGGCCGCATCTTCACCGGGAAGCGCATCGAGCGCGCCGGCGAGAAGAAGCACGCCATCCTGTGGCGCCTCGCCCCCCTCGCCGGCGGCCCGGGGGCGTCCCCGCCGCCCGAGACTCACCGAGACTCGCCGCCAGACTCACCGCCCGAACCCGGCGGCCCGCATCTGGGGAACCAGCCCGCCGGTGAGTCTGGTGAGTCTGGTGAGTCTTTTCTAGACCCCCACGCGCAGGCGCACCCGCAGGCGCCCGCTCGCGCCCGACCCGGAGGCCCGGAAGCGACTCCCCCAGACTCACCGGGGGCCCACATACCAGGAGAACCACCGGCAGTGAGTCTGGGGGGAGTCTCGGCGCAACCGGGCGGTGAGACTCCCCCGGGAGACTCACCGGCGCGCGGGAAATGCGACTACTGCGGACGCCCGATGCATGCCCTGCGGGAGGTGCACGGGCAGATCCACGTTCTCTGCCGCGTGCACGACTTCGGCACGGTGGGCGGTGCGGGGTGAGGACGCCGTCGCGCCGACGCCGCGGCCGCCGACCCGCTGCTGGCGACGTCGGCCGCGGCCGACGCGGCCTTCGAGGTGCGCTCCGATCTGCGGCCCGCCTGCCGGGGCGGGTGCGGCGGCACCGGTCCCGTGGAGACGCCGCGCCGGTAGACTGCGGGGCAGATGCGCGACACGGTCATCACCGACCCCCCGGCGGCCACGCTCCCGGGGGCCTTCGGGCGCGTTGCCCGCTTCGTCAGCGTCGACTCGGCCCGGCGCCGCTTCCGGTTCTACGAGCTGCGCTGGCAGCCGACGCTGTGGGGCGGGGTGGCCCTGGTGCGGGCGTGGGGGCGGCTGGGGACGCCCGGCCGCTGGCGCGCCCGCGAGTACCCTGACCGGGCCGCGGCACAGCCGGACATCGAGCGGGCGGTCCGCCGCCGGCTGGGGCGGGGCTACCGCCTCGTG
>DATLLM010000179.1:0-10093 GCA_035537855.1 Chloroflexota bacterium
GGATCGTCTGCCTGCGCTTCGGCCGGCTGAGCGCCGCCGAGCGCGCCGGGGACGACCGGGCCCTGCCGCTGGCGGACGTCCGTCAGGCGCAGGGTGTGGTGCTGCTCCAGCTCGGCGATGGCGGCGGCCGCCACCGGGCCGCCGGCGCCGTACAGGACGAGCTTCACCGGCGCTCACCTCCTTCTGCGCCGTCCGGCGCGCCGTAGCCGAGGGCCTGCTGCGCGCCGGCCGAGCTGTAGCGGGCCCCGGGATCGAGCGCCGCGATGTGGTACAGCTGCCAGCGGTGCCCGCCGCGGCGACCGCTTTCGAGGGCGGCCAGGGCGCGCCGCACGGCCTGCGCGGCGTCCGCCAGCGGCAGGGCCCGGTCGTCCCCGGCGCGCTCGGCGGCGCTCAGCCGGCCGAAGCGCAGGCAGACGATCCGCGGCGGGTCGTCCAGCTGCACGTCCCGGGTGAACTCCCGGGCGGTCAGCTCCGCCAGGTAGGGGGCCATCTCGGCCGGGTCGGGCCGGGGCCGGGGGCGCCAGGCCTCGGTGACCTCCAGATCGTCGGGGTAGGCGTCGAGGACGGCCAGGGTGCTGCCCAGCACCACCCGCCCCGGGCCGCCGCGCTCGGCGGCGGCCTTGAGCAGGACGTGCGTCCCCCGGGCGGCCGCGTCCAGCACCTCAGCCGGGGCGGCCGCGGCCATCGTCTGCGGCAGGGAGAGGGGCGCCAGGTGCACGATCGCGCCGGCGCCGTCCAGCAGGGGGGCGACGGCGGCCGGGTCGGTCAGGTCGTCGCCGGCGGCCGTCACCGCGTAGCCGGCGTCGCCCAGGGCCGCGGCCACGGCCTGGCCCAGGGGCGAGGCCGCGCCCGTCACGAGCACGCCGGTCGCGGCGGGCGTCGCGCTCACCGGCGCGCTCCCCGGACGGGAGCGGCCACAGGGTGGGAATCGAGGCGCATGCTCTCCTCCTCGCCGCCCGCCTGGGCGCGCGGCCCGCTCAGTCTACCGGCTCGCCGGCCCGCCCCGGACGCCGCTCGGGTGGCTCGTGTAGCATGAGGCCCGGACCTACCCCGCTTGAGGAGGAGCGCCGCCGATGACGGACGGGAACGGAGCGGACCGGGCGGAGGGGGAGACGATGCGCGGCGTGCTGCGGACGGCGTCGCGCGAGGTGCGCGTCGCCGACGTCCCCCGCCCGCGGCTCGAGCCGGGAACGGCGATCGTGCGCGTCCGCGCCTCGGGAATCTGCGGCAGCGACCTGCACATCTACCGCTCGCTCGACGCGCCGGAGACGCACCCCTCCGGCCACGAGGTGGCGGGCGAGGTGGTGGCCATCGCCCCCCACGCGGGCGAGCCTTCGTCCCTGCGCGAGGGCGACCTGGTGGCGCTGGACACCATCTGCCTCGGCCGGGCCTGCGGCGCCTGCCGCTGGTGCGCCGAGGGGGCCTTCAACCACTGCCAGCAGCGGCGCCAGGGGCCGGACTGGAGCGGGGCCTTCGCCGAGTACCTCAAGCGGGACGTGCGCGGGCTCTTCCCCCTCCCGGCCGGCGTCGGGGTCGAGGCGGGCGCCCTGGTCGAGCCCCTCGCCGTCGGCGTGCACGCCGCGCGGCGGGCGTCCCTGCGGCCGGGGGAGACGGTGGCCATCGTCGGCGCCGGGACGATCGGGCTGACCTGCCTGATGGCCGCCGTGGCGATGGGCGCCGGGGCGGTCTACGTCCTCGCCCGGCACCCCTTCCAGGCCGAGCTGGCCCGCTCCCTGGGGGCCACCGCGGCCCTGCTCGACCCGCCGGATGCGGCCGCCGAGCGGGTGCGCCAGGAGACCGGCGGCGGCGCCGACGTCGTCTTCGAGACCGTCGGCGGCAGCGCGACCACCCTCGACCAGTCCTGGTCGCTCGCGCGCCACCGGGGGCGGGTGGTCGTCCTCGGCGTCTTCGCCGGGGCGGTGCCGGTGCGCCTCGGCCCGGCCCTCGGCCGGGAGGTGGACGCCCTCTTCGCCAACTGCTACGGCGTGCTGGACGGGCGCCACGACTACGACGTCGCCCTGGAGTACATCGCCTCCGGGAAGGCGCCGGTGGACCGCCTGCTGACCCACCGCTTCCCGCTCGAGGACGCCGCCGCGGCGTTCCGCACCGCGGACGACAAGCGCAGCGGGGCGGTGAAGGTGCAGCTCTTCCCGTGACGGCGGCCGCCGGCGAGGACGGCGCCGCCGCCGCGCCCGAATCGCCCCGGCCGGCCGGCCGCCGGGCCCTGTTCGTCGACCTGGACGGGACGGTGCGCACCACCCGCTCCGGGCGCCCCCACCCGGTGCAGCCCTGGGACCAGCGCCTGCGCCCGGGGGTGGCCGCCCGGCTGGCCGCCTACCGCGACCGGGGCTACCTGGTGGTCGGAGTCACGAATCAGGGCGGCGTCGCGATGGGCTATCTGACCGAAGCGGACGTGCAGGCGATCAACCGCCGGCTGACCGACGAGCTCGCCCCCGGCCTGTTCGACCTCGTCCTCTACTGCCCCTACCACGCCCGCGGGCGGGTGGCCGCCTACCGGCGCGACGCCGAGTGCCGCAAGCCACGGCCGGGGATGGCTTACGAGGCGCGCGACCGGCTGGGACTCGACCTGGGGGCCTCGCTCATGGTGGGCGACCGGGAGGACGACCGCAACTTCGCCCTCCGGGCCGGGATTCCCACGTTCTACTGGGCGGACGACTTCTTCGTCCCGGACGGGACGGCCCCGGCGCCGGGCGAGCCCCCGGGCCCCCCGGGTGAGCCCCCCGGTCAGGCCGGCTCGAGCACGGTGCGGCCGGCCGCCTGCGCTTCGACCGCCTCGCGGCGCAGGTGCACCACGTGGTACTCGCCGGCGAGCCAGGGGCCGAAGTTGTCCCCGTAGTGGGGACTGCCCGGCTGCCCGGAGTTGCCCGTGTTCTGCACGGCCAGGAAGCGGTCCGGCGTGGCGAAGTCCACCACCAGGCGGTACTCGGCGCCGCTGTCCGCGCCGAAGGCGGGGGAGAGCCCGGTGTTGCGGATCGTCTCCGAGCCGCCGCTGACCGGGGCCGGGCCGAGGTCGAAGTGGGCGGCGTAGGCGGGGGCCAGGGGGCTCACCGGGTGGCGCCAGTGGGCCAGGTGGATGCGCTCCCAGCGCCAGCCGGCCGGATCGTCGCCCCAGCGCCGGCGCACCTCGGCCAGCGCCGCCCGGGCCGTCTCGACCAGGGCGGCGTCGCGGGCGGCGCCGTCCGCGAACCAGCCGGGGTCGTCCCCTTCCAGCAGCCGGGCGGCGGCGCCGCCTTGAGCCTGCACCAGCGGCAGCAGGCGGTCCGGGAAGCGCTCCGCGGCGACCCGGCGCTGCCAGGCGCGGGAGAAGGTCTCGAACAGGGCGGGGGCCGGGCTGTCCAGGGTGTAGGCGCCGTCCCAGGCCGCCAGGACGTCCGCCAGCAGGCGGGCGTCCGCTTCGGCGCCGGCTGCCCCGGCGCGCAGGCGGGCGGCGATGGCCGGGGCGAGGCGGGCGGCGCGGGCGCTGGCGACGTCGTTCTGCAGGGCGATCATCTCGTCCCGGGTGAAGCGCTGCCCGCCGCCCAGGACGTCGTCCAGGCGGGTGGCGCGGTGCCCGGCGGCCCAGGCGCCGTAGAAGGGGTGCGGGTAGTCGTCCGCGGCCACCCGGTTGTTGGCGCTGGCCACGTAGCCCCGCTGCGGGTTCTCCAACCGGGGCAGGGCGTCGAAGGGGACGTAGCCCTGCCAGACGTCGTCGGGGTGCTCCGCCTGGCGGAAGCCGCGGACGGCCCGCCCGCGCAGGGGGACGCGCCCGGCGCACTGGTAGCCGACGAAGCCGGTGGCGTCGGCGTAGCCGAAGTTGAACACCGCCACCGTCCAGTCCCGCAGGGCGTCGCGGAAGGTGGCCCAATCCCGCGCCCGGCCGATGCCGACGAGGGCCCGGACGTCGTCCAGGTGCTCCTGCCCCACCCAGCGCAGGCTGAGGGGCGGGTCGCCGCCCTCGTCGAAAGCGGGGAGGACGTCGTTCATCACCGGCCCGCGGACGGTGCTGCGGACGGTGAAGCGCTGCGCCGGGCCCCCCCGGACGGCGACCTCCACCTCGCGCGTCTCGAAGCTGCGCCAGCTGTCGCCGTCGCGGTAGCGGGTGGGGTCGTCCGGGTGCACGGTCTCGGCGTAGAGGTCGCGGGTCGAGGCGGCGTTGTTGGTCAGGCCCCAGGCGATCGTCCCGTTCGTTCCCCACCAGATCCCCGGCACGCCGGGATGCCCGGCCCCGGCGGCGCTGTCCTCGGGGCCGTGCAGGGCGTACTCGTACCAGGAGGCGGGGAGCCAGAAAGCCTGGTGGGGGTCGCTGCACAGGATGGCGTCGCCGCCGGCGCTGCGTCCGGCGCCCACCGCCCAGTTGTTGCTCCCGGTGGCGTCGCCGGAGCCGGCGAGGAGGGAGTCGGGCGGCGCCGGAGGGAGCCCGGACGGCGGCGCCGGACTGCCCGGAGGCACGATCCGCGGCTCAGGCGCCTCGGGAGTGAGGAACAGGTCGCGCAGGGGGCCCTCCGGGAGGAGGGCCGACGCCTGGGCGGCGACGAGGTTCTCCAGGCGCCCGTTGAGGCTCCACCACATCCCGCGCAGGATGGCCAGCACGTCGGCGACGGTGAACGGCTCGGGGGCGTATCCCAGCACCTCGAACTCCACCGGCAGCGTCTGCGGGGAGGCGCCGGCCGCTTCCAGGTGGCGGTTGATCCCGGCGACATAGGCGACGACGATCTCCCGGGTCGCCCCGTCCAGGCGCTCCGCCTCGGCCCGGGCGATGGCCGCGACGTCCACCAGACGGTAGGTGAGGTCGCTCTTGACGTACTCCGGGCCGAGCACCTCGGCCTGCCGCCCGGTCGCCCGGCGGCGCAGCCGGTCGAGCTGCCAGAGGCGGTCCTGGGCGGTGACGAAGCCGAGACCGAAGTACAGGTCGGCGGTGGTGCCGGCGAAGACGTGGGGCACACCGGCCGGGTCGCGCAGGATCTCCACCGGGCCACGCACGGCCGCCGTCAGGCGGGCCTCGGCCGGCGGGAGCCGGCGGCGCAGGCCGGCGAGCAGGGCGTCCTCGTCCCGGGATCCCCCGGGGTCGCTGGCGTCGGTCACGGTCGTCACGGTCACTTCACGCACAGGGAGAGCGACTGCACCATCTGCTTCTCCAGCTCGGGCAGGGCCTGCTTGGGGGTCACTTGCTTCTCCGCCATCTCTTTGTTGAAGTCGATCAGCTGCTGCCGGAAGTCCGTCCAGGCGCAAGAGGGGGTGAAGGCCCGGCCGTACTGCTGGCCGATCTCGGCGAAGCGCCGGAAGACCGGGTTGTCTTTGACGTACGGCTTCTGCTGCAAGGACTTGCGCGGTGGCAGCCCGCCGCGCAGCTTGTGGAACTGCTCGAGGTGCTCGGCGCGGGTGTAGAACTGGATGAACTTCCAGGCGGCGTCCGGCGCCTTCGACTGCGACGAGATGGTCAGCCAGTTGGTGAACACGCTCGTCTGCTGCAGCTTGTGCTTCGTCGGGTCGGGGATGCCCACCTGGTCGGCGCCGGCCCCGGCCTTGTCCATGGCCAGCCCGACCCCCGGGCCGGCCTCGGTCATCGCCTGGCCCCCGGCCTCGAAGGCCCCGGGCACCCCCTTGGCCTCCACCAGCTTGTACTTGTGGTAGATGTCCCAGATGAACTGGGCCCACTCCAGGGCGGCGGGGGTGCCGACCGTGGCCTTGGTGCCCTCTTTGGTCACGTAGTCGCCGCCGGCCTGGTACATGTAGGCGCACCAGCTGCTCCAGTTGACGGTCATGCCGTAGCCGGCGACGCTGATCCCGGTGCCCTCGCTCTTGGTCACCCGGCGCCCGAAGTCCAGCAGCTCGTCCCAGGTGGCCGGCCCCTTGTCCGGGTTGAGCCCGGCGGCACGGAAGAGGTCCTTGCGGTAGACCAGGGTGCGGGCGTCGCTCGTGACCGGGACGCCGTAGTTCTTCCCGTTCATGGTGGTCGCGGCGATCGCCGAGTCGACGAAGTCGCTCGCCTCGCCCCAGGCCCGGACGTAGGCGGAGATGTCCCGGCTCTGCCCCTTGAGGGCGAGCGATCCGGCCCACTCCGCCCCGCCGGTGAAGACGTCCGGCGCCGAGTCCGCGGCGAAGACGGCGTTGAGGCGCTCCGCCACTCCCGTCCAGTTCTCCCACTTGATGTTGACCGTGACGTTGGGCTGCTCGGTCTTGAACCTGGGCAGCAGCTCGCTCTCGATCCAGATCTGGGCTTCCGGCCCGTGGTCGTTGAGCCAGACCAGGATCTCCGTCGGGGTGGAGATCACGGCGGGGGCGCCGCCCGGCGCCGGGCCGCCCGCGGGGGCCGTCCCCGGGGTGGCGCAAGCCGCCGCCAGCAGGGCGGCGCCGGCGGCCCCGGACGTGGCCAGCAGGCGCCGCCGGGCCGCCCGGCCGTCCGGGTGCGCGCGATCCGGGGGCGCCGCCGCCGGCGGCGCCGCTCCCTCGTGCTGAGTCCCCGCTGCTGCGCTCATCGTCGACGACCTCCCCTCGAAGGACACTGCTGCCGCTGGTGCCGGATTCAGGCCCGCCACAGATCGTGCAGTACGGCCCCGCTGCTGTGCCGTGGCGGGCGCAGGCCCAGCAGGTGGGCGACGGTCGGGGCGAAGTCCACCATGCGCATCAGCCCGCTGCGCCGCCAGTCGCGCTCGTACCCGGGGCGGATGCCCGGGCCGGCGCAGATCAAGGTGGCCAGGTTGGTGAAGTGGGCCGTCTCCGTCGTCGGCACCTGGGAGCCGTGCTGGGCCCCCCGGCCGCTGCCGGCGCTGCCCCCCTCCAGGGGCGGGCCCCAACCGAAGCCGCGGTTGAAGGTGAAGACGACGTCGCCGCAGACGCCGTCCCGGGGGTCGCCCCAGAAGCCGATCAGGGGGGCGTCCTCCAGCTTGAGGGCCAGGGCGACCACCCGCCGGCCGGTGCCGGGGTCGCGCCAGTCCAGCAGGGCGTCGAGCACGGCCTCCTGCACGGCGGCGAAGCGCTGCGGCGGCACCGTGCCGAACGGCTCGCGGCCCTGCAGCGAGACGTAGACCTCGGAGCCGCGGTCGGGCAGGACGTAGACCTGGGAGCGGGCGAGGTCGATCGCGCCGTCCGGCCCGCGGCTGAGCAGCCCCACCTCCTCCAGCCGGGCCAGGGGGTGCCCCCAGCGGTGGGCCGGGGGCATGGCGTGGTCGCTGAGGACGCAGACCAGGGTCTCCTCGTCGGCCAGCTCCAGGAACTGCGCCAGCACCCGGTCGCCCAGGATGTAGGTCTGGCGCTGACACTCCATCATCCAGGCCCCCCGCTGCGGGTCGTAGTCGGGCCCCTCGGGGTCGGCCGCGTTGACCGTGGGGTGGTTGATGTGGTCGAAGAGGTGCCAGTGGGAGAAGTGCAGGTCCCAGCCCTCGTTGGCCAGCAGGTGGCGGGCGACCCGCACCTGCCACTCCCCCTGGTAGCCGATGTCGCCCAGGAAGCAGTCGAGGGCGGCCGGGCCCCCGGTGGGATCGAGGGAGAAGGTGTCGAAGAAGGGCCCGGCCGCCTCGAGCAGGCGCCGGTCGAGCCCCTGGGGCACGAGCTCCCCGCCGGCGGCGAAGCCCCGGGTGGCGTACACCTGCGAGGCGACGACGTCCACCCGGCCCCGAGCGGCGTCCGTGCCCAGGAGGTAGAAACGCACGCTGCCCTCGGTGTTGCCGTCCACGCCGCTGCCCTCGCCCCAGGAGCGGACGGCGAAGTCCGACCACCGCCCGGGGGCCAGCGTCAGCAGGGGCGGCGCGTCCGCCGTCTCGTGGACGGTGACCGTGTGCAGATCGGCGCTGGCGCGCAGGGTCAGCGCCGACTCGCCGCCGCGCAGGCGGGGGATGGTGAGCGTCGCCAGCAGGGCGCCGCCTTCCGGCGCCGGGCGCAGCCGGCAGACGACGCTGCCGGGAGCGATGCCCGTCTCGGCGGTGTCGACGGTGCTGCCGCTGCGTCCCCCCCGCCGTACGTCGCCGCCGCGCGCGGCGCCCGCTCCGCTGCTCCCTTCTACGGCCCCCACGGCCCCCACGGCCTCCACGGGCTCCGCGGCGCAGACGAAGTGCACCGGGGCGGCGATGGGGAAGCGGGAGTCGTGGAAGCCGGAGGCGACGACGTAGCCGTGGCGCAGCCGGGAGGGCCAGGAGCCGGAGGGCCAGAAGTTGACCAGGGTCTTCAACCCCGCCTCGTCGGCCACCTCCCAGATGGTCTCCGCCGTCATGGCGTCCGAGTGCCAGGAATCCAGGCGGTGCTCCGTCCAGGGATCGGTCTTCCGGCGCACGCTCCAGCCGGCCAGGCCGTGGGTGCCGGCGGTGGCGCCGGTGACCATCGTCGCCCAGTTGGTCGGCGTCCAGGCGGGGATGGCCGGCAGGACGCGGTTGGTCGCCCCCCGGGCCATCAGCCGGGAGAAGGTGGGCAGCACCCCCTCGGCGGCGAAGCCGCGCAGCAGGGGCAGGTTCATCCCGTCCATGCCGATGTGCAGGACACGCTTGACGCGCGGCGCGCTCGCCCGGGACGTCGCCATACGGCCGGCTCCTCCTCCGCCTCTCCCGAGTGCGGCCGCAGCGCGCCGGGCGCCGGCGGACACCGCTCGGCGTCTGTCGCCTGTCGCCTGTCGTCCGTGGGCACACGGGAGACGTGCAGCGTAGCATCTGCTGAGCAGAGTCGGGAGGCAGGAGGCAGGGAATGGCGGAGACACGGCGATTCGCGGGGATCATGCCCCCGCTGGTGACCCCCCTGGACGCGGCCGGCGAGCCGGACGCGGGCGGCATGCGCCGGTTCGTCGACCACGCCATCGCCGGGGGCGTGAACGGCCTCGTGGTGCTCGGCTCGAGCGGCGAAGCGGCCCTGCTCACGCCGTCCCAGCGGCGCCGCGCGCTGGAGCTCGCCGTCGACGCGGCCGCCGGGCGGGTGCCGGTGGTGGCGGGGACGGGGGAGCCGGGGACCGCCCAGGCGGCCGAGACCACCCGCCAGGCGCGGGAGCTGGGCGCCGCCGCGGCGATCGTCGTCCCGCCCTTCTACTACCAGATCGATCAGGACGCCATCCGGCGCCACTACCGCACCGTGCGCGAAGCCAGCGGGCTGCCCCTGCTGGCCTACCACATCCCCAGCCTGACCAAAGCGCCGGTGCAGACGGAGACGCTGCTGGCGCTGGCGGAGGAGGGCACCCTGGTGGGGATGAAAGACAGCGGCGGAGACTTCGGCTACTACCAGCGGGCGGTGGACGGGACCCGCCGCCTGGAGCACTTCGCCGCCCTGCAGGGGAGCGACGCGTTCCTCTTCGCCGGCCTGGCCTACGGCGGGGACGGCGCGATCAGCGTCATGTCCCAGGTGGCGCCGCGGGTCATGGTGGCCCTCTACGCGGCGGGAGCCGCCGGGGACTGGGAGCGGGCCCGGGCGATGCACCGGCGCTACCAGCAGATCGCCACGGCGGTCGGGCCGGGGTGGATCCCGGCGATCAAGGGGGCGCTGAGCGCGCTGGGGATCTGCGGGCCGGACGTGGCCGCGCCCAACCTCCCCCTCCCACCGGAGAGCCTCGCGGCGCAGCGGGAGCGGGTGCTGGCCGCGCAAGCGGAAGGACTCTTCGACGCCTGAGGGGAGAGGGAGAGAGAGAGGGCGGACTATCGCCCGAAGCAGACGATTCTGCGCGAGCGCGCTCAGCAGGAGGGCCAGCGCCCGAAGAAGACGATTCTGCGCGGGCGGCGGGACGGCCGCCATCCGTAGAAGACGCTCTTGCGCGGGCGCGGCCGGGAACCGGCAGAAGTCTCGCCGCGCACGGCATCGCGTTCGACGCCAGAGAGTGGCCGGCCGGCGGGTCCGGACCCGCCGGCCGGTAGCGGCGGCCAGAGCGGGACGTGCTCCCGCTCTGGCGTCACAGGGGGCGAGCTTGACGCCGTGCGCGGCACCGGGTCCGCCCGCCTGCGGGCCGCGCCCGCGCAAAAGCGTGCTCCTCGGGCGCTGGCCTGCCCGCTGCTCGCTCCGCTCGCTTAGTAGCGGTAGTGCTCCGGCTTGTACGGCCCCTCCAGGGGGACGCCGATGTACTCCGCCTGGTCCTTGCTCAGGGTGGTCAGCTTCACCCCCAGGTGGTCGAGGTGCAGCCGGGCCACCT
>DATLLM010000180.1:0-7837 GCA_035537855.1 Chloroflexota bacterium
CGCCGGCGCTGGGCAACAACGTGCTCGAGTGGCGGGTGCAGCCGGAGGGCTTCGACGCCCCGATCGACGTCTACCTGCCGCCGGCTGAGCCGGGCGCGGTCGGCGCCGGGGGCTACGGCGCCGGCAACCCCATCCTGTTCCCCTTCCCCAACCGGGTCAGGGAGGGGAAGTACAGCTTCGACGGCCAGACCCTGCAGCTGGATATCAACGAGCCCGGCCGGAACAACCACATCCACGGGCTGGTGGCCCGGGCCCCCTGGCAGACGGAGTCCGCCGGCGCCGATCCGGAGCGGGGCGCCTGGCACCGCGCCGGCGTCGACCTGGAGGCCCTGCCGGACGTGCCCCGGCAGTACCCCTTCCCCTGCCGCCTGTCGGTCCTGACCCGGCTGGTGGACGGCGCGCTCGTCCAGGACGTGCGCGTGCGCAACACGGGTACGGGACGCCTGCCGATGGGCTTCGGCACCCACCCCTGGTTCCCCGCGACCATCGGCGACGCGCCGCGGGCGGCGAGCGAGGTGCGCGTCCCCGGGAGGCGCTACTGGCACCTGGAAGGGCTGGTGCCGGTGGGCAGGACCGTTGAGGTGGAGACGGCGCCGGCCGGCGCCGCCGAAGGCAGCTTCGACCTGCGGGACTGGAAGGCGCTGGGCGACAGCGCGTTCGACGACGTCTTCACCGACCTGCTGCGCCGGCCGGATGGCTGGAGCGAGGCGGGGATTCGCTATCCCGGCGCCGGGCTGGAGCTGCTGGTGGAGGCCAGCCCGGTCTTCCGCGAGTGGGTGATCTACGCCCCGACCGAGCGCCCGGTGGTCTGCCTCGAGCCGTACACCGGGACGACGGACGCCGTGAATCTGCACGCCCAGGGGGTGGACGCCGGCCTGGTCGTGCTCGAGCCCGGCGCGGAGTGGGAGGGGACGATTCGCACCTCGTTGCGCCGAATCGCGCGCTGATCCGGCGCAGGGGATGAGGGACGAGAGGCTGAGGGTCAGAGGTCAGGGGCTGCCCGGGCGGGAGAGTCTGCCGGCCGGGAGCCAGCGTCAGGGAGGGAGCAGTCATGGTTGCGGTCGGGGAGACGTTCCGCGCGGCGAGCCTGGACAGCCCGGGCGTGGTCAGCATCAAGGAGTACGAGCGCCAGCCCCTGGCGCCGAGCGACCTGCTGGTCAAGATCGACCTCTGCGGGGTCTGCGGCTCGGACGTGCACTGGGTGCACGCCACGCCGGAGGCGCAGGCCCGGATGACCTACCCCATGTTCCTCGGTCACGAGTGGACGGGAACGATCGTTGAGCTGGGCGAGCTGGCGCCCCGGGTGGACATCACCGGGCAGGCGCTGCAACCGGGCGACCGGGTGTGGGTCAAGCGGCGGGCCTGCGGGCGCTGCTACCCCTGCGCCGTCCTGCGCCATCCTGAGGCCTGCACCGGGCGCCGGCCGCTGACCGACGCGGAGGGGAATCCCCGGCGGGTCGCCGGCGCCGGCTTCGCCCCGGTCATCCACCTGGCGGGCAACGACGACCTGGAGGTGATCAAGGTCCCCGCCCACGTCGATCCGCGCGCGGCGGTGCTGCTCGAGCCCCTGACCAACGCCCTGACGGCGGTCGAGCGCTCGATGCAAGGGGGCGCCCCCTGGGCGGGCATCGGCTACGGGCCGGGCGCGACGGTGGTGGTGCAGGGCGCCGGCCCGATCGGGGCCCTGATCGCGTGCGTCGCCCGCCTGACGGGGGCGGACAAGATCATCCTGGTCGGCGCCCCCGCGGGGCGCCTGGCGGTCGTCCAGGACGTGGCCGGCGTCGACGAGATCATCGACATCGAGCGGGTGCCGGATTGGGAGGAGCGCGTCCGGCTGGTGCGGGCGATGACCCCCTCAGGGCTCGGCGCCGATGTGGTCTACGAAGCGGCGGGCGTGCCGGTGGCCTTCCGGGAGGCCCTGCGCATGGTGCGGCGCTTCGGCACGGTGGTCGAGACGGGGCACTTCACGCCGCGCAAGGCGGAGCCGTTCGACGTCTTCGAGATCTGCTCCAGCTCGGCCAGCATCTACGGCCACTACGGGCTCTCCAATCAGGCCTGGGTGGCCGGGGCGCGCTTCCTGGGGCGCAACGCCGGGACGTTCCCCTTCGAGAAGCTGGTGACGAATCTCTATCCCCTCTCCGAGCTCGACGTGGCGCTGGAGAACATGCGCAAGGGGATCGACATCAAGCCGGGGGTCTATCCGGACTGAGCCCAGAAGGTTCGGAAGAGAGAGGCGGCGCAGGCCCAAGCTGAGAGCGGGAGCGGTGCTGCGCGGAGGCGCCATCCGGAGAGGACGATTCTGCGCGGGCGCGGCTTGGGGAAGGCGGTTCTGCCGAAGAGCCCGCTTTGGCGCGGGCGCGGCCGGGGGAAGGCGGTTCTGCCGAAGAGCCCGCTCTTGCGCGGGCACGGCCCGCTGGGGGCCGCCGCCAGGGGGCCGCGAGGGCCCGCCGTCCACGCCCGCGAGTCGGCCGCCGGGCGAGTCGGCGGCCTGGCCGGGGAGCGCAGACGGCCTCACACCCGAGCCGCGGCCCGGCACTCGAAGACGTCGAACGCGATGCCGTGCGCGGCGGGACCTGTGCCCGCTACGAGCCCTGCCCGCGCAAGAGCGAGCTCCTCGGGCGGTGCCCGGTCTGATCCCCCCCGCCCAAGGGCGCCCTCCTCGGACGACTCGCGTGCGGCTAGTTGTTGTAGGTGATGCGGTAGACGGCCCCGGCCTTGTCGTCTGAGAGGTAGAGCGCCCCGTCCGCCCCCTCCTGGACGTCAACCGGGCGCCCCCAGGCGTCCTGAGGGCGCCCGGTCATCCACCCGGAGACGAAGTCCTGGGCCGGCTGCCGCGTCCCGTCCGCGAAGGGGATGCGCACCAGCTTGAAGCCGACGCCCTGGCTGTGGTTCCAGGAGCCGTGCATGGCGACGAAGCCGTTGCCGTTGAGATCGGCGGGGAAGCTGTTCTGGGAGTAGAAGGCGATCCCCAGGGGGGCGGTGTGGGCCGGAAGGCCGTCGTACCCGGTCAGGCCGGTGCAGCCCGGGTTGCGCGCCGGCACGCGGCTGTCCACCGCCCAGGCGCTGCCGTTCCAGTAGCAGAACGGCCAGCCGTAGTTCTGCCCCGGGGCGATGGCCGTGATCGGCTCGGGCGGGACCGAATCTCCGAGCGCGTCGCGCTCGTTGGTCGCCACCCAGACCTCGCCGGTCTCCGGGCGCACGGTCAGGTCGACGACGTTGCGGAGGCCGCGGGCGTACTCGGCGGCGCCGCCGTCGAGGGTGTAGCGCCAGACCGAGCCGCGACGGTCGTCCGGCTCGACGCAGACGTTGCAGCTCGAGCCGAAGGCGACGTAGAACGCTCCCGACCAGTCGAACGTCAGGGGGCGGAAGTGGTGGGCGCCGCAGCCGGACTGGGGGAAGCTGCCGACGACCTGCTCGGCCGGGCCGAAGGCCTCGCCGTTGTTGTGCTTGAAGCGGTCGACGCGGCTCGACTCGGCGACGTAGAGGTAGTCGTCCTTGAAGGCCATGCCGTACGGGCACTGCAAGCCGGAGAGGACGGTGCGCTGGGTCTCGGCGACGCCGTCGCCGTCGGCGTCGCGCAGGCCGGCGATGCGCCCCTCAGACGGCAGGCCGACGAGGATCTCCCCCCAGGGGGCCAGGGTCAGGGAGCGGGCGTTGGGCACCAGCGCGAAGACCGAGATGGAGAAGCCCTCGGCGATCTGCAGCTGGCGGTCCTGACTGAAAGCGCCCTGCCGGAGCTGGGCCGGCACCTGGACGGTGGTGGCCGTCAGCGAGCGCACGGCCGGGACCGGGGCCGGGGCGGCGGTCTGGGGCGCCGCCGGCTGGGCCGACTGCGGAAGCGACTGCGGGGGCGACTGCGAGGGCGACTGCGGGGCTGAGCTGTTGGCTCCCGACGAGGGGGCGAGGTCGGGCGCGGCCTGGGTCGTGCCGCAGGCGACGAGGGCGGCGGCGAGCAGCACGCTCGCGCCCTGCTGCAGCACCCGCATCCAGCGCATGGTCGGCTCCTTTACACTCTCGAGTATGCCCACCAGCCCCAGCAAGCACCTCGACGTCTTCCCGAATCCCCACCCCGGACGCGACTACGAGGTGGAGTTCACCTGCCCGGAGTTCACCTGCGTCTGCCCCATGACCGGGCAGCCGGATTTCGCCACGTTCACCATCACCTACGTCCCGGACGAGCGCTGCGTCGAGCTCAAGTCGCTCAAGCTGTACTTCTGGAGCTTCCGGGACGAGGGCCACTTCCACGAGGACGTGACCAACATCATCCTGAACGACCTGATCGCCGCGGTCGATCCCCGCACCATCCGGATCTGCGGCGAGTTCAACGTGCGCGGGGGGATCAAGACGGTCGTCCGCGCCTCCCACAGCAAGATTTAGACCTCCCCCGTTCCTCACAGACGGCTGTTCGGCTTCCCCGAGGGGGCCGCGCTAGGAGCGGGCGGTGAGGATCGTGCCCCGGGGGGCGGCGTCCAGCTCGTCCGCCAGGCGCAGGCCGAGCTGGTGGCGGTGCTGGAGCCACCAGGTCAGGGCCGGGATGTCCGCCAGCGCCAGGTGGTCGGTGCGGGCGCTGCCCTTCCGGTAGTGCTCCTCGTAGACCCACAGGCTGTGCACCCGGTAGGCCCAGTACAGCTCCGGCATGGCCAGGCACTCGTCGCGGGTCAGGGGCGCTTCGGCGGCGTAGGCGTGCAGGAAGGCGCGCCGGCGCTGCGCCGCTCCGGGATCGTCGCCGGTGGCGGCGAGGGCCACGTCCAGGGTGCGCACGATCTCCAGGGCGCGGGGACCGCTCGAGGCCAGCTCCCAGTCGATCACGCTGGTGACCGCGCCGTCCGGGCCGAAGAAGAGATTCCCCTCGTGGTAGTCCCCGTGCAGCATCTGCGCCGGGAGGTCGGCGAACGCGGCCGGCTGGGGCACGCCGGCGGCGAGCAGGGTGCGCCGGTAGGCGAAGCTGGCGAGGGCGTGCTGGTCGAAGGGCGCCTGCGCCGGGAAGGCGGCGATCGCCGCCTCGTACTCGCGCATCTCGTCGGCGGCGCGTCCGGAGTCCCAGAGCAGCTTCGCCGGGTAGCGCGCGGCGTCCGGGGCCGGGAACCGGGCCAGGGCGGTGTGGATGCGCCCCAGCACCTGGCCCATCGCCCGGGCGTTGGCCGGGGACAGCTCGGGGGTGGCGAGCTGGCGGTCGGTGAGGCGGGGGAAGACGGCCCACTGGCGCCCGCCGACGCGCAGAAAGGTGCGTCCGCCCGGCGCCGCCAGCGGCGCGGCAACGGGGACGCCCGCGTCGGCGGCGAAGGCGATCACCCGGTGCTCGCGGGCCACCGGCTCCGGCTCGACGTAGCGGTAGCCCTTGAGGAAGTAGGCCCCGCCGGCGGTGAAGGCGACCAGGTTCTGGTTCAGCAGCCCGCCCCCGGCGGGCTGCACGTCGAGCGGCTGGCCCAGTCCGTAGCGGCGGAGCAGCTCGTCCGCCACGCGCACCGCCGCCGGGGGCAGGACGTCCCCTCCGCGGAGCAGACCGCCCGCCATCCGCCTGACTAGGCGTCGGGCGCCGGCTCGACCTCGGCGGCGGTGGCCGCCGTGACGTTGATGACGCCCTCCATGCCGGTGTGCAGGTCGCAGAGGTAGGCGTAGGTCCCCGGGGCCTCGAACGTGAAGGCCCACGACTCGCCCGGCTTGATCAGCGGGGAGAGGATGCTCAGGTCGTTGGTGACCACGTCGTGCTCTTCGGGGTCCATGTTGACCCAGGTGACGGTCGTCCCGACGGCGACCGTCTTCTGGGCGGGGACGAACGAGTTGCCCTGCATGGGGACGGCGTTGGGATCAGCCGAAGCGTCCTGGGCGTGCGCGGCTGCGGGGAAGGCGAGGCCAACGCTCAAGACGAGCGCGACCGCGCCGGCAGTCAGATTCATCTGGGATCTCCCTCCGGCTATGCTGTATACGTACGCGTACGCTACATACGTACGCGGTCCGGCGCGCAGATGGACTCGCCGCCCTCCCGATGCAGGAGACGCGCCCTACAGTGGTCAAGTATTACATCACCACGGCCATCGATTATCCGAACGGGCCACCGCATATCGGTCACTCCCTGGAGAAGATCGCCGCCGACGTGGTCGCGCGCTACCACCGTCTGCGCGGCGACGACACCTTCTTCTGCATGGGGCTGGACGAGAACAGCCAGAACGTGATCACGGCGGCCGAGGCCAACGGGGTCTCCACCCGGGCCTGGGTCGATCGCATGGACGCGGCCTTCCGCCTGGCCTGGAGCAAGGTGGAGTGCTCCTACGACCGCTTCATCCGCACCACGGAGCCGGTGCACGTCCGGGCCTCCCAGGAGCTGTTCCGGCGCGCCCGCGCGGCCGGCGACATCTACAAAGGGAGCTACTCCGGCTACTACTGCCCCAACTGCAACACCTTCTACGCGGCCGATGAGCTGACGCCGCAGGGCACCTGCCCGCTGCACCCCTCGATCACGCCGGACTGGCTCGAGGAGGAGAACTACTTCTTCGCCCTCTCCCGCTACACCGACCGGTTGCTGCGGCACGTCGAGGCGCACCCCGAGTTCATCGTGCCCGCCACCTGGCGGGCGGAGATCCTGAACGTGCTGCGCTCCGGCCTGCGGGACTTCTCCGTCTCCCGGCCGGTGAAGAATCAGAAGCTGGTGGACGGCAAGCCCTGGGGGGTGCCCGTCCCGGACGACCCCGAGCACGTCATCTACGTCTGGTTCGACGCGCTGACCAACTACCTGACCGCCGCCGGGTTCCCGGACGAGCCGGAGCGCTTCGCGCGCGTCTGGCCGGCGGACGCGCACGTCATCGGCAAGGACATCACCCGCTTCCATTGCCTCTACTGGCCGGCCATGCTCCTCTCCGCCGGGTTGCCGCTGCCCCGCAGCGTCGCCGTGCACGGCTTCATGACCCTGGACGGCCAGCGCATCTCGAAGACCACCGGGAACATCATCGACCCGATTGAGCTGGTCGACGCCTACGGCGGGGACGCCCTGCGCTACTACCTGATGCGCGACATCTCCTTCGAGCGGGACGGGGACTTCACCCGCAGCAACCTGATCCAGCGCTACAACAGCGATCTGGCCAACGACCTGGGCAACCTGCTCAACCGCACGGTGAGCATGATCGGGCGCTACCTCGACGGCCGGGTGCCGGAAGGGGACGGCGTGGAGCGCGACCTGGAGGCGGTCGCCCTCCAGGCCGGGGCGGCGACGGTGGCCGGGATCGAGCGCTGGGACTTCGACGCCGCCGTCGACGGGGCCTGGTCGCTCGTGCGCCGGGCGAACCAGTTCATCGACGAGCACGAGCCCTGGAAGCTGGCCCGCGATCCGGCGCAGCGGGGGCGGCTGGGAGGGGTACTCTACGGGGCCGCCGAGTCGCTGCGGTTGCTCGGGCTGTACCTGGCGCCGGTGGTGCCGTCCGCGGCCGCCCGGCTCCGCGAGCAGCTGGGCCTGCCCCCGCTCGCGCCCGGGGCCTGGCACCCGGAGTCGGGCGAGGCCCGGTGGGGCGTGCTCGCCCCGGGGACGCGCGTCCAGAAGGCGCAGCCGATCTTCCCCCGGATCGAGACGGACGCGCCGGCCGACGCGCCGCCGGCGGGCGCGCCGCGAGTGGGGAGTGGCAAGACGCCCTGACGCGCGCCCGCGGTTGGAGTCTGCGCTCGGCGCTCTCGGGGTCGCCGGCGCCGCCGGGCTGACCGGCGCCCTCGCCGGCGCCGCCGGCGAGGGCGGAGGCGATGAGGATGATGGTGGGCATGGGTGTAGGATAGGAGGACCTGCAGGACGGGCAAGACGGGCGGGACTGGCGAGCATTGCCGGCGCCCGTCCCGCCCGTCCTGCCCGTCCCGC
>DATLLM010000181.1:0-2232 GCA_035537855.1 Chloroflexota bacterium
ATGCTGAATACCGAAAGCGCCCCAGGGAGACGCCCCGCCGGAGCGGGGGCGCCGCGCGCGCTTGGGCTCACCCGCCCAGGGCCCCGGCGGCCCGGCGCCCGGCGGCGAGGAGCGCGTCCAGGGAGAAGGCGCGCCCCAACCGCTGCACGACCTCGAAGGGCGGCACCTCGGCGGGGCGCGCCGGGCCGAGCACCACCACCGGCAGAGCGGCCGTCGCGGCCTGGGCCCGCAGGTCGGTCAGCAGGGCGCGGACGTTGGCGTAGGCGTGCCCGTCGAGGACCAGCACGTCGGGGGGCGCCCGCCCCAGGGCGCGCACCACGTCGGCGTCCAGGGGCTGCCGCGTGACCGCGTGGCCCTCGCTGCGGAGCGCCGCCGCCACCAGGTCCGCGACGGCCGGCACCAGGCCCATCAGCGCAATGGTCGCCACACGGCCAGCCTACACCCGCCCCGCTCCCCGGCCTTGGCACGCCCCAGATCGTGGGGCCGTGCCGGGCGTCGGGGTGCCCGTGGCCGCGCCCCATCGAGGCGACGGACGCGGGAGGGCGACCTCGACCGTCCGAGTCGGTCTCCAGAATACTGGCCATTCGTCTGCTCGATCGCCCGAAGCCGCTGCGGTCGCCAGCGACCGGGCGAACGGCTGCTCCGTCGGCTTCTTTGCCTTCGATACAAAGCGATGAGTCCCGGGGCGGCGTTTTCGCTTGTGCTGGCCTGAAAATCCCCGGGGCCGCGCTACGCCGTGCGCGGTTCGAGGGCGACGCGGTAGCCCAGACCCTCGAGGCGCTGGACCAGGCGCCGCTCGACGGCCTGGCGGGCGCGCTCGTCGACGTAGTGCTCGCCGAGGTCCTGGTAGGTCGCGGCCGGGCGCCGGAGGAGGGCGTAGGCGATGGTGAGGATGGCGTGCCCCAGCGCGAGGGCCGCCCGCTGCTTGCCCCGGCGCGCGATCAGGCGGCGGTACCGCGCGCCGAGGTAGGTGTGCTTGGTGCGCCCGGCCGCCTGCCCGGCCTCCACCAGGGCGGTGCGCAGCCAGGGGTTGCCCTTGCGGGTGCGGCCGCTGCGCCGCTTGCCGGCGCTGGCGTGGGTCCCCGGGCACAGCCCGGCCCAGGAGGCCAGGTGGGCGGCGTCCGGGAAGCGGGCCACGTCGGGGCCGACCTCCGCCAGCAGCACCTCCGCCGTGCGGCGGCCGACGCCCGGGATGGCGTCCAGCCGCTCGAGGGTGGCTGCGTGCGGTTGGAGGCGCGCGGCGATCTCGGCGCTCACGCGCCCGATCGTCTCCTCCAGGGCGTCCACGTGGGCCAGCTGCTGGGCGACCAGGAAGCGCAGGTGGGGGCCGAACCGTCCCGCCAGGGCCCGCTCGAGCTGGGGGAGCTTGGCCCGCAGCTTGCCCCGCGCGAGCTCGGCCAAGGCGGTCGGGTCGGTCACCCCAGCGACCAGCGCGGCCAGGATGTCTCGCCCGGACTTGCCCAGGATGTCGCTGGCCACCGCCCCCAGCTTCACGTTCGCCGCCTCCAGGGTCTTGTGGAGCCGGTTGACCTCGGCAGTGCGCTCCTGGAGCAGCGCCGTGCGGTAGCGCACCAGGTCGCGCAGCTCCCGCTGCGGCCGCGGCGGCACGAAGCTGCCCCGCAGCAGGCCGTGGCGCAGCAGATCGGCCAGCCACTCGCTGTCCTTGACGTCCGTCTTCCGCCCCGGGACGGCCTTGATGTGCTGCGGGTTGGCCAGGAGGAGGTCGACGCCCGCCGCCTCCAGCACGTTCCACACTGGGCGCCAGTAGATGCCCGTCGCCTCGAGCGCCGCGGCGGGCACGCCCCGCTCCCGCAGCCAGTCGGCCAGCTGGAGCAGCGCCTCGCTCGTCGTGCCGAACGTGCGGACCTCCTTGTGGGGCCGCCCGCGCGGCCCCGGCGTGACCACGCAGGCGACCACCGTCAGCTTGTGCACGTCCAGGCCGGCGCACCGCTCGTGGATGACGTCCATCCCAGGCCTCCTCTCCGCCTCTCCGCAGGGGCTCGCGGACGGCCGCGGGGGCGCCCCCCTCGATGCCAAGTCTGGCCTGCGTGCTTCCCTTGCGGGAGCGACACTCGGTGGTGCTGCCGGGGCGCCCCGGTCACGCTGAAAAGCGGGCTCAGTGCACCAGTCAGAAGCCGACCGGCTACCGCGGACCGCCACGGCGCAGCGTACCGCGCCGGCCGGCATTTTCATGCCCCGGTGGTCGCCCCCGGGCGATGCGGCGCTGAAAAT
>DATLLM010000182.1:0-6380 GCA_035537855.1 Chloroflexota bacterium
GGTGCCCCCTCCGCCCCGGTCGCCGCGCCGGATCGGCAGGCCGCGAGCAGCGCGCCCAGCCCACCGGCGGCGCCGGCCGCCCCGGTCCCGAGCAACCGCCGCCGGGCCATGGCCATCCCCGATCGCTCCCGCCGCCGCGTCCGCGTCTTCGCGCCCACGTCTTCCTCCCCGATGCGCTAGCCGGCGTCCGCCGCCGGCGCCCACTCCAGGATCACCCCCAGCGCCCGATCGGGGTGTTGGTCGAGCAGTGCGAATGCCTCGGCCGCCCGCGCCGCCGGAAAGCGGTGCGTGATCAGCGGCTCCACGCGGATCGCCCCGGCGTCGATCAGCGCGGCCGTCTTCGCCCGCAGCGGCCCGAGGGGCTCGGCCAGCCGGTAGCCCCCGATCAGGCACTTCCCCTGCAGGCGGCCGGAATCCAGCGGCAGCGGCCGGCCGTGGTACAGCCCGATCAGGTGGACGACCCCGTCCGCCTTGACCATCTCCAGGGCGCTGGCGAACGAGGACACCCCCGGCGGCCCGCCGACGCAGTCCACGACCACGTCCGCCCCCCGGCCATCCGTCAGGCGCCTGACCGCCGCGACGGCGTCTACCCGGCTCGCGTCGATCGCCACGTCCGCGCCGAGCTCGCGGGAGAGGCGCACCCGCAGGTCGAGCGTGTCCACCGTCAGCACCCGGCCCACGCCCCGCGCCCGGTGCGCCTGCATCACCAGATTGCCGACCAGCCCCTGCCCGAGCACGACGACGGTGTCGTCCGGTCGCGCCCCGCTGGAGATGGCCCAGGCCACCGGCCCGCGGGAGACCCCGAGGAAGGCGATCCGGTCCCAGGGCATGTGCGACGGGACGCGCAGAAAGCGAGTCCCGTCGTCCACGTCGGCGGTGGCGTACTCGGCGTGGGGCGCCGCCACGAACGCCCGATCGCCCGGGACGCAGCCGGCGGCGCGGGCCGCCGGGCCGGCGTCGACGATCGTGCCGGCCAGGGCGTAGCCCATGATGGCGGGATCGACCGGGCCCGTCTGACGGTAGCGACGCAGGATCTCGGAGCCCCGCGCGATGACGCTCGTGTGGGTCTGGACGAGGACCTGCCGGGCCGTGATCGCAGGCAGGGGGACGTCCTCGAAGGAGACGTTCCCGTAGCCTGCTCCTTTGACCAGCCGCTTCACCGCCGTCGCCCCCGTTGCCCGCTACACGATAGCCCCAACGTCGGCCGGCTACCAGCTCTGGGGGCATCGTCACCTCAACTGATTGACCGGTTCCTGCTCAGCTACCGCGACCCGGAGGAGCTGCTGCCGGAGCGGGAGGTGCGCGACGGCGAGCGCGTGCCGGCCGCGGCCGCCCCGACCGCTTGACCGGCGCGGACGGTGTCCCCCACGCTCACCCCGCTGTTGGTGACGCCGGAGCGCCTCCGCGCCCCTGTGCCGGCCGGGTGCGCCCTGGGCGACGCCGGTACCATGAGTCATCGTGCCGTCCCGCGCCACCGACTCCACCGGCGGCGCGGGAGGACGGGTCGGGGGAGATGACGCACAGCGGGCAGCGCGGCGACGAGGACAACGGCTCGGGTGGACGGCGCACCGACGGCGCACGGGGCCAGCGGCGCCGGGCGGCCCTGGGCGCCCTCGCTGCGGGGCTGCCGGCCGGTGCGGCGTTCCCGCCCGTCGCGGCGCCGGTGGCCGGGGAGCCCGGAGACGCGGTGCCGGCGCCGGACCTCGCCCGCCTCGGGGCGGAGGGGATCGTCCAGCCCTTCTGGTCGGCTGACGGCTCCCGCGTCCTCTTCTACGACCAGCCGGCGCCGGGACAGGGGGGCACCTGGGCCGCCGACCCGGTGAGCGGCGCGGTGACGCGCGAGGGACCGGACTGGGGCGTCCCCGCCGCCCGGGGTACCCTCGTCGTCTCCCCCCGGCCGGCGCAGCGAGACACGGCCGTCCTGCATCTCCCCTCGGGGCGGCGCTGGACGCTGCCGACGGCCAACAGCACCGTCTTCTCACCGGACGGGACGGTCGTCGCCTACCCCCTCGCTGCCGTCGAGCAGCCGGGCGGGGCGCCGCCCGCGCCCGCTCAGGGTACCAGCGGCCAGGCCCCGCCGTTCGTCCTGACCGCAGCGATCGTCTCCGGCGCGGACGCGCAGGGCGCCCGGCGCGTCGAGCTGCCGGTCAACGGGTCGATCCTGGCCTGGCTGCCCGCTCCGGACGGGACGCCGAACGCCCGCTTGCTGCTCAGCGGCCGCCGGGCGCCGCGGGATGACCCGTCGATAGTGGCCTACGACCTGCGCGACGGCGCGCTGGCCGAGCTGGGGCGCGCCCGGCACCTCGCCGGGGTGCTGGCCTCGCCGGACGGCGCGTGGGTGGCGTACGTGGCGATGTGGAACGCCGACCCGGCCCAGGACGGCCTGTGGGTCGCCAGGACCGACGGCGGCAGACGGCGGCGCCTCGATCTCGTGGGGAGCTACCGCTGGGCGGACGAGGGGCGACTGCTCGTGCTGCCCGTGCGCGCCTCCGCCGCCGACGGCCACGAGCTGTGGCAGGTGGAGGCCGATTCGGGGGCCGCCGGGCGTCTGACCGACCCCGCCCGGACGCCGTTCCGCGTGGCCAACGCGGACTGGGAGGTGAGTCCCGGAGGTAGGGACGTCGTCTTCGTCTCGGCGGACGACCGGGGCCTGTGGCGCCTCACCCTCCCCGCCGGACTCTCCCCGGCATCCGGGATCGCGCCGCCGGCGCCGCAGGGGAGCGGGGGCACCGGCGACCGGCCCTACCGGATCCCCTTCGCGGCCGGCGCGGGCCCCGCCGCGTGGTACGCCGGCCAGTGGTACGGCGTCACCACCGGGGGCTACCGCCTGCGCAGCTCGGTCTACTCCCAGGGCCAGGGCATCCACTTCGGAGTCGACCTCACCTGCCCCTGCGGGACTGAGGTGCTGGCCGTCGCGCCCGGGCGCGTCGTCGCCGTCGACGGGGACTACGGCTCGGCGCCCCACAACGTGGTGCTCCAGCTCGCCGACGGCAACCTCGCCGTGTACGGCCACCTCGTGGAGCGCAGCCGCCACGTAGTGGTGGGGCAGCCGGTGCAGGCGGGGCAGGTGGTGGGCCACACCGGCGACTCCGTCTCCCCCTACGACTGCACCCACAATCCCCACGTGCACCTGGAGATCCGCCGGGGCGGCCGGGCGGTGGCGACGAACCCCGTCACCCTCCTGGACGCGAACTGGGACGACGCCGGCCTCGGCGCCTACCCCGGCTCCCGATTCCAGCGCGACCTGGACGCCCCCCGCCGGCACCAGTTCCTGGACGACCAGCCGGACATCCGCTTCGGCGGCCCCATCCTCACCAACTTCGCCCGCCCCTGGCCCCCTTGAGGGCGTTGACCTGTTGAGTGACGGTGCACTGGAGGATCAGGCGGTGCCTGCCGCCGCGTTTGCCACCTCGTCGTGTGTCCCGCGGTGCCGGGGCTGCCGCTTCCCGGCGGAGCTCATCGGCCACGCGGTCTGGCGGTACATCCGGTTCCACCAGAGCCACCGCGACATCGAGGACCGGCTGGCGGAGCGCGGCATCCGGGTGAGCTACGAGGCCATCCGGCTGTGGTGCCGGAAGCTCGGGCCGGCGCCGGCGGCGCGGCGGCGCGGCGGTCGGTGTGGGGCGCGCGGCGGGTGGCGCCTGGACGAGGTGGCGCTCACGATCAGCGGACGCAGGCACCGGCAGCGGACGGGTGCGACCCGGTGAGCTACCTCCTCTGGCTCGGCCCCCTGGCCTACGCCCTCCTGCAGGGCTACTCCATCTGGCGCTGGCGGGGGGGCTGGCGGGTGGCCGCCCTCGTCCCGCTGGGGGTGATGGCCGTCCTGGCCGCCATCAGCCTGGGGTTGCTCGCTCAGGAGAGCAACCTCTGGCCCCTGCCCGTGCTCCTGGCCAGCCCGGTGGCCCTGCTGGCCCTCCTGCTCCTCGCTGCCGGCCACCGCTGGGCGCAGCGGCCGCCGCCAGGCGCGGTGCCCGGCCCCCCCGGGCCGGACCCCCCAGTCGGCCCGGGTGCGGACGCCGACCGGGCGGCGCCCCCGCGCGCCCGCGGGGGCGCCTTCCTGGCCGCGCTGCTGGGGGGTCTGGCCGCGCTCGTCCCCCTCTTCTCGCTGGGGTTGGTGGCCTCGGAGCTGGTGGTCTATCCGCTGGCCGCAGGCGTCGGCGCCGTCTGCGCCGCCCTGGCTGCGGGCTGGACGGCGACGCTGCTGGCCCGAGACGGGAGCCGCACGCGGCTGTTGGCGGCCGTGGGGTTCACCGAGGCGACGGCGGTCGCCGTGGTGGCGCTGCTCCTGGCCTACCAGATGCTGGCCGTGCGCCTGCTCCCCCGCGTCCTGGACGTGCGGCCGATCGTCCTCGTCGCGGCCTGCGCCCTCCTGCTGGCCGCCGGGGCCACCGTGGCGGCCTGGCGCTACCGCGCCGCCGCTCGGGACGTGGCCGGAGACGTGCGCCTGACCCTGGCGCTGCTCGTCCTCGCGGCGGGCAGCGTCCCGGCGGTGCTCTTCGTCGCCTCGCTCTTCGGGCTGACCGGCGCCTGATCCGGGGCGTCCGGCACGCCTGGGCGACCCGGCGTCGCCGCCGCCGGCGCGCGGCGAAGGAGGCCGCGAGGTTGCGCTGTGCTGACCGGGTCAAGGCGGGCTGGAGGCGCACCCGGTCGGTCCAGCGGATGCACTCCGGCGGCAGCGCCGCGCCGGCGACCACCACGGCTTTGCCCCGCTCCATGGCATCGGCGCCGGCGCCGACCACCCCCCCGCTGACCGGCGTACCGGCGGCGGCGCGCCGGGCGAGCTCGTCCTTGATCATGCTGGTGCTCTGCTAGAAGCTCGTGTGGCGCGTGACCGCTTCCTGCGCCTTGGTCGTGAACTCGGCCACGGGGATCTTGCCGGCCCGGGCGTCGGCGTAGACCGGGAGCAGCTCCGTGTCCGCCTTCTTCCAGTTCTTCAAGAGGAAGAGCCCCCAGCCGTCGACCTTGGAGCGCTGCGCCTGGCGCAGGAACGCCCTGGCGTCGGCCACGTTGACGCTCTCCTGGAACCGCTTCAGCGACTGCTCGGAGCCGGTCTTGACCAGGGGCGACACCACGTGGCCGTCGGACCACACGTAGTCCTGGTTCTTGTCCGGCCGCATCCAGTACTTGAACACCTGCCAGGCCTGCTCCTTGCTCTTGCTGTCCGAATCCAGGTACAGGCCGTGCACGCTGATGCGGCCGGCCACACTCCTGGGCTGCGCCGGGTTAGGCGAATAGGGCAGGGCGGCCACGCCCCACCGGAAGTCCGGCCGGGTGGGGAAGTTGCTGATGCGGTCCATGGCCACCTTGCCGGTCAGGAAGGCCGCTTGACCGGGGGCGGTGCGCAGCGCGTCCAGCTCGGCGTTGGCCGGCGCCACGCGGCGCCGGTTGAACAGGTCGAACCAGTACTGGTGGGCGCTCCGGTAGCCGGGCGTGTCGATGGTGATCTTCTTCCCGGCCAGGTCGACCGGACCGTAGCCGAAGTAGGTCGCCCCGTTCAGCCACTCGTTCCCCGGGGTGTAGCTGCCGCCCCAGCCGAACTGCGCCGTCCCCTTGGTGAGCTTCGTCGCCAGCTCGGCGAAGGCGTCCATCGTCCAGGCGCGGTCGTCGGGGTCCTGCGGGGGTGGCTTCACGCCGTTGGCCTCGAACAGCTCCACGTTGTAGGCCATCGCGTCGGCGGAGATGGAGACCGGCATGCCCCACACCTTCGCGCCCGAGGGCGGCGGCCAGGGGGTGGGCGCCTTCATCACGGTGATCGCCTCGGGGAGCCACTGCTTCTCGTCGATCTTGTCGCGCGTCAGGAACGGCGTCAGCTCGGCGATCATGCCCTCCTGGTCCCGCCAGAGGGCGTGGTACTCCCACATGTCGGCCGGCGTCCCGGCCACGTGCAGCGTGGTGACCTTCTCGATCACGGCCACACCCGGGTTGACGAACTCGACTTCGAGCCCTTGCGGCTTGAACTCCTTGTTGAACTCCTCGTAGTTGGCGATCTGCCGGTCGAGCCGCGGGGCGCTGGTCTGATAGCTGATCACCACCACCTTGCCGGGCGTGACGCTCTTCGGCGCCGGCTGGCCCGTGCCCGCGGCCCCGCCGCAGGCCACCGTAACGGTCGCCGGCAGGGCGGCCACGCCGAGGACCAGGCTCCGCCTGGCGATGGTGTTCGGGTGCGCAGCGGCTCGAGACATCTCACTTCCCCCTGATGCCGAGGCGAGGACACGCGTCTCGCCGGACACCGGCGAGTACCGGCGAGTACCGGCGGGCCCGCCCCACGCTACCACCCCACAATCGATTAGGCAACGCGCGTCCGGGTCGCCCGGGCCGCCGAACTGGGCCGGCCACCGGGCGGCCACGGCCAGGACGGCGCCCAGGGCCCACACTCCCAG
>DATLLM010000183.1:0-7683 GCA_035537855.1 Chloroflexota bacterium
GGTGGACGGCGGAAGGGGATGTTCTTTATCCTCGCCCGCCGGCAGCCGGAACCGGATGCCCCTGGCACGCCCCGTGCCCGCTCCGCCGGCGGGGCCGGGCCGGCCCCGCCGGCGGAGCCGGGCGAAGGGAAAGTGGATGGACGTGACCGAGGGACTACGCGAGGAGGACCTGCCGGACGACGTCCTCGACGTCAAACCGGCGCAGCTGCTCAGCGTCTTCGTCCGCACCTTGATCGTCCACGACGACGAGGACAGCGGCGACGACGCGGGCGAGTACGACGTGCGCTTCGGCGTCGCCGGCGACGACGATCTGGTGGGCAACCGGGCGTCGGCTCGCTGGCGGGGCAGCGTGCGCAGCGGCGAGGAGGTCGAGGTGCTGGGCTGGATCGGCCCGGTGAGCGTCTCCGAGCCGGACGGCCTGCTGCTGGTGGGCGTCGCCGGCCACGAGGACGACTTCCTGGTGGACGACGTCGTGCTCGGCGGCATCGCCCGTCTGGGCGGGGCCGAGAACTGGGGGATCGACCGCTGGTGGCGGACGATCAACGGCGCCGCCTGCGACCTCGTCTTCGCCGTGGTGCGCACGCCGGACGAGGCGTCCCGGCCGGCGGCCCCGGTGCTGCTGGACGACCCGACCGACGCTCCCGGCCCGGCGGCGCCGGAGCCGGACGACTACCTGGCCGTGTTCGGTTGAGCGCCGGCGCCGGATTCGAGACCCTCCGCGCCGGGCCGAGTCGTCCGCGCTTCCCCCGTCCCCGTATCGTTAAGTGGAGAGAGTGCGGCGGCGACGCGGCCGCTGCGCCGTGTCCGGGGCGGGCCGAGCCGTTCGGCGGTCCCGGGCAGCGGGGGCGATCCGGAGCGTGACGAGGAGGTCACGATGCAGGCGACGCCGAGACTAGCAGATGCGGGGGGGCGCCGGGCGCCGGGCGTGCCCGGGGTGCCTCCGGTGCCGGGGGCGGTGAGTCGCGCGGAGCTGCCGGAGCTGCCGGAGCTGCCGGAGCTGCCGGAGCTGCCGGAGCTGGCCGTGCTGGGGGCGCGGCGGCTCCCGGCCCGGTCGCCGCTCCCGCCGGTCACCCGGATGAACGCCGGTCCGGCCGACCCCGATGCGGCGGCCGGCGCCGCCGGGCACGGCCGCGTCCCGGATGGACCGGTGATCGTGGCCCCCAGCAGCGCCGGCGATCCGCCGGCGGCGGGGCTGCGCCTGGGGCCACCGTACGTGCTGGCCTGGTTCGACCCGCGGGACTACGTCCTGCAGCGCCCGCGGCTGGGCGACCGCACGGTGGACACGGTCGCGGCCGCCGTCTCCCTCGCGGTGGCGCGGGTGGTGGCCCGCGGCGCCGTGCCGGTGGTGCTGGGGGGCGACCATACCGTCGCCCTGGGCGGCGTCCGCGGGGTGCGCGGCGGCCTGGCGCGGCGCGCCCGGCGGGGCCCGCCGGCGCCCCTCTTCCTGCTCTGGCTGGACGCCCATCCGGACGTCAACACGGCCGAGACGTCGCCGACGGGGCATCTGCACGGGATGGTGCTGTCCGGACTGCTGGGGGCGGGGCCTCTGGCGACGGCCGACGCGCTGCCCCCGGAGCGGGTCACCCTGGCCGGGGTGCGGTCGGTCGATCCCGGGGAGGCGGACTTCCTCGCCCGCCGGCCGGGCATCGCCCGGTGGGACGTCGAGACGCTCCGGGGGGACGGCTGGATGGCCCCCCTCGAGGCGCTGCTCGACCGGGTGCGCCGCGCCGGGGGGCGGCTCTACGTCAGCCTCGACCTCGACGTCTTCGACCCCCAGGCGGCGCCGGGAGTGGCCGTACCCGTGGGCGGGGGGGCCCTGCCCGATCCCGTGCTCGGCCTGCTGCGCCGGATACGGGCGAGCGGTCTGCTGGCCGGGGCGGACGTGGTCGAGCTCTACCCGCCGGCCGACCGGGAGCGCCAGACGGCGCGGCTGGCGGCGCGGGCGCTCGCCGCCCTGGGGGCGGCGGCGGACTGGCGGGACGTGCTCGATCCGGCGGCGGACGCCCTCCGGCGCCACGCGGGGCGGGGCGCCGCCTGACCGCCGCCGGCGCGCGGCCCGGGCGGCCCGGGCGGCCCGGGCGGCCCGGGGCGGGGCTCAGCCTCTGCGCCAGGAGTCGAGGAAGCCCCGGGTGAGGTCGAGGTAGAGGCGCCCGAACTCCAGCGTCTCCAGGATTCCGGACGCCTCGCCGAGCTCGTTCCAGGTCTCGATGGCCAGGATGCGCCGCCCGCTGCGCCGGGCGGCGTCGAGCTGCAGCTGGTAGTAGCCGCCGCCGGCGCGGTCGACGCAGAAGCGGTTGTCGCCGCCGCCCCCGAACTGGGTGTTGCAGAATCCCGGGCCCACCTGGGCGACGGTGAAGACGGGGTCGGCGTTGAAGCCGAAGGGGGCCGCCCCCCAGAGGTAGAGCCCGTCCGAGCGGAGCACGGGCTGGGGGGGCGCGACGCGCCCCCGGTACCACTGATTCTCGCGCACGATGTAGGGGCGCAGCCCGCCGAAGTCCACCGGGAAGCGGGCGTAGACGTGGTCGAAGCTGGCCTGGTCGAAGGCCTTCACCTTCTGCGCGTCGTAGAGCCAGACGAGGGGCCGCCCGTCGATGGCGGCCCAGTGCTGCGGGGGGATGCGGGAGAAGTAGTCGCGGATGGTGGCGTAGAAGATGGACCGCCCCTGGGGGGTGGTCAGGTCCGCGTCGTTGAGGATGGTGGTGTCGAAGAACATCCCCACCTTGAAGGCCCGTCCGCCGGCGCGCATCGTGTCCAGGGCCTCGACCATGGGAGGGATGCCCTGGGTGGCGAACAGATTCAGCTCGGGGGCGGGCGCCACCCGGCGGTTGAGCTGCCCCGGCTCGCCCCAGTAGACGGGGAGGGCGGCGTCCAGCCCGGCGTCCTGCATGTCGCTGAACTCTTTGACGTACCAGGCGGGGTCGAAGAAGGACATGGTCTCGTGGTTCACCGGGTTGGTGGGGTAGGCGTCGGTGCGCCCCCGGGTGCCCCGGAAGTAGGCGGCGTCGTACCAGTAGAAGAAGTAGGTCAGGGCGATGCGCTGCTCGGGCCCGAAGGACTCCCGGCGCAGCGTGGCCAGGGCGGCCGCCTCCGGGTTGCGGTACGGGCCGGGCCGGGCCCAGTCCGGCTCGGGGCCGTCCAGGAACGGGTCGCCCTCGGCCTGGGGGGCGAGGGGCAGGGCGAGGGGCAGGGCGCCGGCCGGGCCGGCGGCCGCGGCCGCCTGGGTTGCGCCGAGCAGGGTGGCCCCGAGGAGGGCCGCCCGCCGCCGGGTGAGTGGCATCGTGGTGCTCCGTCCGTCTCTTCGTCGTGCCGCCGGGCCGCCGGGCCCCCGGGCCGCCGGGCCGCCGGTCAGAGGGCCGGGAGGTCGTCCAGGCCCCCGGCCTCCATCTGGCTGCGCCAGTCCCGCACGCGGTCGTGGGCCTGGCCGAGCCAGCGGTAGAGGGGGGTCAGGTCGCGCAGGGTGTGGGGGCGCAGGTACGGGGCCTTGGTCTGCTCCAATTCTGACATGACTCCGTGCACGGCCTGGCGGGCGGACTGGAAGGCGGCCTGGGCCCGGGCGAGGGCGGCGACGGCCTCGTAGCGGGTGGCGGCGCGCCGGGCGTCGCGGTGGTGGTTCCAGCCCCCGGCGGCGCTGCGGAAGGCGCCGACGACGCCGGCCAGCTTCTGGGCTTCGGCGGCGTACTCGCGCAGCAGGCGCTGCCGGCGCTCGTCCGGGGCCTGCGCCACGGCGGCGCGGCAGGCGGCGCCGAGGGCCGTGGCCTGGGCCTGGGCGGCGCCGAGGGCGCGGCCGATGCGGAAGGGGTCGGCGGCGAGCTGCGCCACCTGGTCCTGGGGGTAGCGCACGTGGCGCTGGGCGGGGTACGTCCACCAGTAGAGGAGGAAGGCGTCCAGCATCGAGCCGAGCGGCCCGTAGGACGAGTCGAAGAGGTGGTCGAAGTGCTCGAAAGCCGGGGGTTGGGGCTGCCCCGCGAAGAGCCAGGCGGCGTAGGCGGCGCGGAAGTCCTCCGGCCGGGTGTCCGCGCGCTGCCCGAGGGCGGCGAGCCGGGCGTAGCTGCGGAAGTAGGCCGGGTCGTAGATGCAGTAGGCGTCCAGCCCGACCGACCCGGCGGCGACGCCCTCGGCGGCCATGGCGGTGATGTTCGCCCCGTAGTCGTGGTGGAAGAGGTTCGACCAGTAGCCGGCCATGGGGGTGACCCAGGACGGCAGGGCCTTCTCGCCCACGGCCAGGGGGGGGTCGCCGTAGCGCCACCACTGCACGGCCACCCGGTCCTGCAGCCCGCGGGCCGCGATCTCCTGCCGGAACAGGGGGTAGGCGTCGACGGCGGCGAGGGCGTCGTGCCAGAGGGTGATCTGCTCGATGCCCTGCCCGACGAGGTGCTCGATCGAGCGCACGGCGAAGCGCACCAGGCGCCGGGGCCTCGACTCGGCGGCGCACGCCGGGCAGCGGCACCAGGGATCGACGGGGCGGCCGGGGTCGGCCTCGTCGACGCCGGCGTAGCTGTTCACCTCGTCCAGGCCGAGGTGCCACCAGACGCCCCCGGCGGGCCGCAGGTGGCGGGCGATGAGGGAGTCGTAGAGCCCGAAGAGCAGCGCGTAGGTGCGCTCGGAGGCGAGGCAGTAGCCGTAGC
This sequence comes from Chloroflexota bacterium, assembly GCA_035537855.1. GTDB lineage: Bacteria > Chloroflexota > UBA11872 > UBA12225 > UBA12225 > DATLLM01. Next base: position 4,626 of record DATLLM010000183.1, read on the forward strand.
CGGTGGGGTGTCCCGCCTCGTCCCGGGCCGAGACCTCGGGGTAGACGGCGGGGATCAGGGTGGTGTGGCCGGGGCCGTTGAAGTGGGGGCGCACGGCGACGCCCCGCTCCCGGCCGTAGGCCACGACCTGGCCGAAGAAGTCCTCCTCGAACATGGGGGGGCGGTAGGTGAGGCGCTGCTCGGCGCCGGCGGCGGGGGAGTACCAGGTGATCGTCTTGGGCGTCTCCAGGCCGGGGTGCTCGGGAAAGGGCACCATCAGGAACTCCGTCCGCCGGCCGTCGTACTGCACCACCCAGCAGCCGTAGACGCCGACGCCCAGGCTGTTCATGCCCAGGGCGGCCAGCTCGTCCACCAGGTGGCGCCAGTCCTCCAGGGTCATCAGGTCCGGGCCCCACTTGCTCTCCACGTAGAGGCCCCGGTAGCGGAAGGCGGCGGGGGTCGCGGGATCGGGGGCCGGCGCCGGAAGGAAGGGGAAGGTCATCGGAGGGCAAGCGTGCCAGGGCGGCCCGGACGGCGTCAACCGGACCTGGGGCCGCCGGCGGGCGGCTTCGCCAGCGGCAGGGTGAAGCTGAAGGCGGCGCCGCCGGTGGGGCCGGATTCGGCCCAGATGCGGCCCCCGTGGGCCTGGACGAGGCCGCGGGCGATGGCCAGCCCGAGTCCGGCGCCGGTGGGGCGTCCGGCGTCGTCGGGACGGCCGCTGCGGGAGCGGGCCCGGGCGCCGCGGTAGAAGCGGTCGAAGACCCGCTCCAGGTCCCCGGGGGGGAGTCCGGGGCCGGTGTCGCGCACGGTGACCAGGGCCGCGTCGCCGCCGGCGGCGGCCTCGACGCGCACCGCGCCGCCCGAAGGGGTGTGCTGGAGGGCGTTGTCTACCAGGTTGCGCAGGACGCGCTGCAGGCGGGCCGGGTCGGCCTCGACGGTGGGCAGGCCGGCGGGGACGGCGTGCTCCAGGCGGACGTCCTGGTCGCGGGCCCGGGCCTGATAGGGCTCGAGCGTCTCGGCGAGCAGGGCCGGGAGGCGGACGGGGGTGAGCCGCAGCTGCAGGGCGCCGCTCTCGATCTGGCTCAGCTCGAAGAGGTCGTCGATCAGGCGGCTGAGGTGCTGCACCTCGCCGCGGATCAGGCCGAGGTAGCGGTCGACCTCGGCCGGCCCGGTGACGACCCCGTCGGTGACGGCCTCGACCATGGCCCGGATGGTGGTCAGGGGGGTGCGCAGGTCGTGGGAGACGGCGGCGATCAGGTCGCGCCGGCCGGCCTCCAGGGCCCGCTCCCGCTCGAACGCGCTCTGCAGCCGGTCGGCCATCGCGTCGAAGGTCGCCGCCAGGCGCCCGATCTCGTCGCTCCCGGCCGGGCCGACGCGGACGTCCAGGTCGCCGGCGGAGAGGCGGCGCGCGGCCTGCCCCAGTCGCCCCAGGTCGGCGATCAGGAGGGAGGTGGTGGCGTAGCCGAACGTGAGGGAGAGCACGGTGGCGTAGCCCAGCAGCAGGAGCAGGAGGGAGCGGTCGTGGGCGTTGATGAACATCAGCGCCGAGGCGAAGAGGACGTTCACGGCGGCGATGGCGACGCCGGCGATCCAGGCCAGGGCGAGGCGCACCTGGAGGCTGGCCCGCCGCCCGCCTCCCAGCCGGAGCAGTCCGGCGCCGAGCGCGAGCGAGCCGGCGCCGGAGACGAGCAGGATCAGGACGAGCTGCTGCACGTCCGTCGCCGGGGCGTTCAGGACGAGGGCGGCGGTCAGGGCGGCCCCGATCACGGCGAGGACGAGGACGCCCCAGGTGAGCAGCGGGCGGGCCCCGGAGAGACGGGTCATGGTTGTGGCTTGCGTCCGGCGTCCGGCGTCCTGAGCCCTGCGCCCTAGGCCGACGGGTCGAACTTGTAGCCGAGGCCCCAGACGGTCTTGATGTGGGTGGGGCGCTCCGGGTCGCGCTCCACCTTCTCCCGCAGGCGGCGGACGTGCACGGTGACGGTGCTGGGGTAGCCGAAGAACTCGGCGTCCCAGACGGCGTCCAGCAGCTGGTCGCGGGAGAACACCTGCCCCGGCGCGCCCATCAGGTGGTGCAGGAGGTCGAACTCCTTGGGGGTGAGCGCGACGGCGGCGCCGCGGATGCGGCAGGTGCGCTCCTGGGGGTCGAGCTCGATGTCCCCGCCGCGCAGCCGGCCGTCGGGCGGGCCGGCCGGCGGGCGGGTGTCCAGGGCCACCCGGCGGAGCTGCGCTTTGACCCGGGCGACGAGCTCGCCCGGGCTGAAGGGCTTGACCACGTAGTCGTCCGCGCCGGCGACCAGCCCGGCGATGCGGTCGGCCTCCTCGCCGCGGGCGGTGAGGAGGATGATGGGCACGGTGGCGCCGTGGTCGCGGCGCAGACGGCGGCAGAGCTCGACGCCGTCGATCCCGGGGAGCATGACGTCCAGCACCACGAGGGCCGGCGGGCGCTCGGTTGAGGTCGCCGCCGCCAGGGCGGCGGCGCTGGTGGTGGCGGTGACGACGCTGAATCCCTCCCGTCCGAGGTAGCGCTCGACCACCTCGACGACGATCGGCTCGTCGTCTACGACCAGGACCGTCTGGGCGGCGGGGCGGATCTGGCTCATCTCTCTGGCCTAACTCGAGTGGCGCGGACTCACGGCAGGGCCCCCAGGACGACGACGCGCTCCCCGTCCACCACCGGCCGGTCGGCGTCGCCGGCGGTCAGGCGGGGGGCGTCCGCCGCGACGCCCGTCTGGGCCCCGATCCCCAGCCGGTCGCCCGGGCCGTAGCTGAGGGGCGGGTAGGTGAGGCGCATCACCTCCCCCGGGCGCCAGCGGCTGGTGGGGGTCCAGATCTGGGTCGGGTTGCCGCCGTCGAAGATGCGCACGAAGCCGTCCGGCTGCACGATGAAGGGGGTGAAACGGAGGTCCTGGGCGACGGCCTGCCGGGCGCGCACGAAGAGGGTGAGGCGGGCGCGGCGGACGATGAAGTCCACCTCGGGCAGGGGCTCGAGGCGGTAGCCGACCACGTCGAAGCGGTCGCCCAGGGTGGCGCGGACGGGGAGCGAGGGCTCGTCCGGCTCGGGGCGGGTGAAGGTGTAGAA
>DATLLM010000184.1:0-8524 GCA_035537855.1 Chloroflexota bacterium
GTTGGGGGGGGCGCGGGCCGGTTCTGGGGGCGGGCACGGTATCCTCGGCGCCGTACGGCGCCGAGGATACCGTGCCCGCCCCCAGAACCGGCCCGCGCCCCCCCCAACAGGCGCGGGCCGGGCACCCCGGACGCCATCGCCGCGCCCGGCGAGGCGCGTGATGGCGACGGTGCTGGTCGCCGAGGACGATCCCGGCGTGCTCGCCTACCTGCTGGCCGCCCTGAGCGGCGCCGGGCACACCGTCCTGGAGTGCGCGGACGGGGTGGCCGCCCTGGCCGCCGCCCGCGCCGCCCGCCCGTCGGTGGTCGTCGCCGACCTGCGCATGCCCGGCCTGGACGGGCTCAACCTGGCCCGGCTGATCAAGGCCGATCCGGACCTGAGCGCGACGCGGGTGGTGCTCCTCTCCGGAGAACGGGCGGGCGAGGCGGCGGCGCTCGCCGCCGGCGCCGACGACTTTCTGGTCAAGCCGGTGCGCCTGGCGGCGCTCCTCGCGGCCGTCGTCCCGCCGCCGCCTCCCTGAGCGGCCGCCTCCCAGCGTCGCCGGCGCCGGCGCCGGCGGGCGGATTGGGAAAAGCTCATAGCAGCGCTCGCCGCCCGCGGTCATGCTTGAGCTCGGTGGCTCGGACGGCCGCGCCGGTGCGGCGGTGAATCGCAGCCCGGCGGGGACTCCGGCCGGCCGGTCCGGAGGAGCGAGAGGACGATGACGCGCGGGAGCGAGGGCCAGCTGACGGGACGGCGGGCGCTGGTGGTGGAGGACGACGAAGCCATCGCCGAGCTGTGGACGCAGGTGCTCGCGGCCGAGGGCTGCGAGGTGCGCCGCCAGGAATCCGCCCTCGGGGTGGCCGGTCTCCTGCGCCAGTGGCGGCCGGACGTGATCCTGCTCGATCTGGGGCTGCCGTACCGCTCCGGCGCCGCCCTGCTGGCCGAGCTCAAAGCGGACGCCGAGACGGCGCCCATCCCCGTCGTCGTCCTCTCCGGAGCGCCCGAATCCCTGACCGCCGAGCGGGCCGAACTGGCCGCCGCCGTCCTGGGCAAGCCGGTCAGCCTGGGGCGCCTGCGCCAGGTGGTGCAGGACGCCATCGCGGGCACCCTGCGCCGCCGCTGGCGGCCGGGGACGCACCTGGCGGCCGGGTAGCCTCCGGCCGCCCCGGTCGGGCGATGCTTCCGGCGCCGCGCTCGCGGTCGGGCCCGGCGTCGGCGTGCCGCTCGGCGTCGTCGAGGGCCCAACCCCCGGCCCGTTGGGGGTCACCGTGATCGTCGGACTCGGCGTGATCGACGGCGTCGGGGCGCGTCGTCAGGCGCCGGCCACCCGCGTGACCATGGCCCGGGCCTCCTCCAGGATGCGCTCGAGGTGGTCCGGCCCCCGGAAGCTCTCGGCGTAGATCTTGTAGACGTCCTCGGTGCCCGAGGGGCGGGCGGCGAACCAGCCGCTCTCGCTCTCCACTTTGAGTCCCCCGATGGGCGCGTCGTTCCCGGGGGCCCGGGTCAGCATGCGCCGGATCGGGTCGCCGGCCAGCTCCGCCTCCTGCACCTGCTCGGGGGAGAGGCGGGCCAGGGCGGCTTTCTGCGCCGGGGTGGCGGGCACGTCGACGCGGGTGTAGGCGGGGTCGCCCAGGTCACGGGCCAGCCCGGCGTAGGCCTCGCCCGGATCGCGGCCGGTGCGGGCCGCGATCTCGGCGGCGAGCAGGCAGGCGGTGATGCCGTCCTTGTCCGTCGTCCACGCCGTGCCGTCCCGGCGCAGGAAGGAGGCGCCGGCGCTCTCTTCGCCGCCGAAGCCGAGCGATCCGTCGAGGAGGCCGGAGACGAACCACTTGAAGCCCACCGGCACCTCGTAGAGCCGGCGCCCGCGGCGGGCGGCGACGCGGTCGATGCTGCTGCTGCTGACCACCGTCTTGCCGACGGCCGCGCCCTCGCTCCAGCCGTCGCGGTTGGCGAAGAGGTAGTCGACGGCCACGGCGAGGTAGTGGTTGGGGGGCAGCAGCCCGGCGCCGGGGGTGACGATGCCGTGCCGGTCGTGGTCCGTGTCGCAGGCGAAGGCGACGTCGAAGCGCTCGCGCAGGGCCACCAGGCGGGCCATGGCGTACGGGGACGAGCAGTCCATGCGGATCTTGCCGTCCCAGTCCAGGGTCATGAAGCGGAAGGTGGGGTCGACCTCGTCGCTGACCACGGTCAGGTCGAGCCCGTAGGCCTCGGCGATGGGCCCCCAGTAGTGCACGCCGGCACCGCCGAGGGGGTCGACGCCCAGCTTGAGTCCGGCGCCGCGGATCGCCTCCAGGTCGAGCACCTGGCTCAGGGCGGCGACGTACATCTGGCGGTAGTCGAAAGCGTGCGTCGTCTCCGCCCGCGCCGCGCGCTCGAAGGGGAGACGCCTCACGTCGCGCAGGCCGCCGGCGAGCAGGGCGTTGGCCCGGTCCTCGATCCAGCGGGTCACGTCCGTGTCCGCCGGCCCCCCGTGCGGCGGGTTGTACTTGAACCCCCCGTCCTGCGGCGGGTTGTGCGACGGCGTGATCACGATCCCGTCCGCCGGCCCCCGGACCCCCGGCAGGTCGCCCCGGTTGGCGGCGAGGATGGCGTAGGAGACGGCGGGGGTGGGGGTGTAGTCCAGGCGGGCGTCGCGCATCGTCTGGACGCCGTTCGCCGCCAGCACCTCGAGCGCGCTGCGGTAGGCCGGCTCGGAGAGGGCGTGGGTGTCGAAGCCCAGGAACAGCGGTCCGCCGATGCCCTGCCCGGCGCGGTACTCGCAGATGGCCTGCGTGATGGCCAGCACGTGGCCCTCGTTGAAGCTGTGCTGCAGGGCCGAGCCGCGGTGCCCTGAGGTGCCGAAGGCCACCTTCTGGCCGGAGACGGCCGGGTCCGGGGGCTCGGTGTAGTAGGCCGCCACCAGCCGCGGGACGTCGACCAGCATGTCCGGCGTCGCCGGCTTCCCCGCCAGAGGACTTGTCGCCATCGCAGGACCTCCCGGGGGACAGCCTACCAGCCGGGAGTCGCGCCCAGCGCCCGCCGCCGGCTCAGCCGCCGGCGGCGAACAGGGTGGTGCCGGCCGCGGCGAAGTGCAGGGCGGAGAAGTCGGTCACGCTGGGGTCGCCCCCGTCCGGCCCGATGGCCGTCGGGCGGCGGAAGATCAGCTCGATGCGGTCGGTCCGGTTGTAGACGGCGTGGGCCACGCCGAGTCGCTCGATCGGCCGCGCCGCCGTCGCGGCCGCGGGATCGGGGGCGATCAAGGGGCCGGTGTCCACCTGCCAGCGGTCCGGGTGGCGGGCGACGTTCATCGTCTTCACCGGGTACTCCAGCAGCGCCGTCGCGGCGCCGGCCGCGTCGCGCAGCTCGGTGCGGGCCACGAGCAGCCGGTTGGCCAGCGTCGCCTCGACCACCGCCCCGCTCGTGGTCAGCGCCTCCGCCCCGTCCAGGTGGCGCACGTCGAGGCGCCAGCCGCGGAAGCGGGCCAGGGGCGCCCCGGCCGGACCGGCCTCGCCGTACTCCCGGTCGTCGCGCGCGCTCGACCAGTGGGTGCGCAGGATGAGCAGGGCCCGCTCCGACCAGATGCCCCCGAACTCGTAGTTCGGCATCTGGTAGAGCGGGCCGTCTGCGTACATCCGCTCGCTGCGACAGGGCGCGATCAGGTAGAAGGTCTCGCCCGCCCCGGTCGCCGCGTCGGTCAGGGTGCAGGCGGCGTCGAGCTGGATGCGGGCCACGTTGCCCGCCGGGTCGTGCGGCGCCCAGGTCATGAAGGAGCGACTGAAGTCGATCGCCATCGGGTCTCTCCCTTCCGCGGAGCGAGCGGGGCGGCGCCGGCGGCGGTCACCCGCCGGCGCCGCCCGTCGGGCACAATGGGGCGTCATGGGCGTGATCAGCGAGGTGCGGCCCTTCGTGCTCGGGGCCGGAGGCAAGAACATCACCATCGTGCGCGTGCGCACGGACGACGGCCTGGAGGGGATCGGCGAGGGCACGATCAACTACCGCGTGCGGGCCATCCACGGCGCCGTCCAGGACTTCGCCATGTACCTCGTCGGCAAAGACGCCAGCCAGATCGAGCGCCACTGGCAGGCACTCTACCGCAACAGCTTCTTCCGCGGCGGCCCGATCCAGATGACCGCCCTCTCGGCCATCGAGCAGGCCCTCTGGGACATCCGGGGCAAGGCCCTCGGCGTCCCCGTCTGGGACCTCCTCGGCGGCGCCGCGCGCGACCGCATCGCCACCTACACCCACGGCGGGGGGCGGAATCCGCAGGTCGCCGCCGAGCGCTGCCTGGCGCTGGTCGAGGAAGGGCACCGGGCGATCAAGCTGGGCATCCCGGGGGCGGTCGAGCCGGTGCTGGACGAGCGCGCCGTCGGGGCGACGGTGGCCATCGTGCGCGCCGTGCGCGACGCCGTCGGCCCGGACGTCAAGCTGATGGTGGACTGCCACGCCAAGCCCACGCCACCGGTTGCCATGCGCCTCGCCGCCGAGCTGGCCCCGTTCGGGCTGCTCTTCCTCGAGGAGCCCTTGCCGCCGGAGAACGTCGACGCCCTGGCCACCGTCGCCCGGGCCAGCCTCGTGCCGGTCGCCACCGGGGAGCGCCTGTTCACCCGCTGGGGCTTCCGTGAGGTGGTGGAGAAGCAGGCCGCCGCCGTGCTCCAGCCGGACCTCGGCCACTGCGGTGGCATCCTGGAGGCGCGCAAGATCGCCGCCCTGGCGGAGACGTACTACGCGTCCGTCGCCCCCCACAACCCGCGCGGGCCGGGGGTGACCATGGCCAGCCTGCACGTCGCCGCCGGCACGCCGAACTTCCTGATCCAGGAGATCGTGCACGACGACCCCCTGCGCGAAGAGATGCTGGTCGAGCCGCTGCGCGTCGAGAACGGGTTCGTCCCCCTCCCGGCCGCGCCCGGACTCGGGCTGCGCTTCGACGAGGCCCTCGCCGGGCGTTTCCCCTACGACCCCAAGGACACGCCGCACCCCACGCTGGCCGACGGCGCCGTCGCCGACTGGTGAGCGCGCGCGGCGCGACCGGGAACGAGTGAGGGCGATGGGCGCCACCGGCGACGCGGCGTTCGGCGACGACGGCGAACCGGAGGTCGCGCTCGACGGCGGCTACGTCACCGCCGTCGTCCGGGCCGGCGACACCGTGCGCCGCCCGCCCGGGCCCCGGGCAGCGTTCGTGCGTGACCTGCTGCGCCACTTCGAGGCCGCCGGCTGGGAGGGCGCCCCGCGTCTGCTCGGCAGCGACGCCCGAGGCCGGGACGTGCTGAGCTTCATCGAAGGGCACGTCGCCTGGGAGCCCGCTCAACCCGCCTCCGCATTCTCGCCCGAGAGCCTCGCCGCCGTCGCCGTCCTCGTCCGCCGCTTCCACGACCTGACCGCCGGCACCCCCCTGGCCGGCGAAGCCGAGGTGGTCTGCCACAACGACCTCTCGCCCCGGAACACCGTCTACCGCGACGCCGGGGCCGGCCTGCGTCCGGTGGCCATCATCGACTGGGACGGCGCCGCGCCGGGGAGGCGCATCGAGGACGTCGCCCACATGTGCTGGCAGTTCCTCGACCTGGGGCCTGCCGTCGCCGACGCAGCGGACGCCGGGCGGGCGATGCGCCTGATGTGCGACGCCTACGGCCGGGCGGACCGCTCCGCCCTCGTCGACACCGTGCTCTGGTGGCAGGAGCGCACCTGGCGGGGGATCGAGGCCGGGGCCGCCGCCGGCGAGCCGGGGATGCGCCGCCTCGCCGCGGCCGGGGTGGTCGGCGAGATCCGGGCTTCGTACGAGTGGGTGGCCGGCGCCCGCGCCGCCCTCGAAGCGGCCCTCCGCTGAGCGCTCCGCTCACGTCCCGGGGCTGCACCCGGCGAGCTCCCGCCGGACCGACGCCGCCCAGGCCCGGACGCGGGCGGCCGCCCCGTCCGGACAGTCCGGCAGGGCGACGTCGGCCACCGTCATCGACCAGCGGCGCAGCCCCGGCCGGCGTTCCGCTTCCGGGCGCAGCACCCGGACAGACCCGGCGGCGACGCGGCCCACGCGCCGGCGGAGCTCGGCGACGGCCGTGCCCCGGTCGACGCGGTCGACGAACGCCGCTCGCAGGCCGTCGAGCGCCGCGTCCGTGAACTGCGCCGGGTGCTGGAGGTTGAAGCAGGCCACGGTCAGGAAGTGCTCGGCGGCCAGCTCGGCGTCCTGCGCCTCCCCGGCCAGCAGCCGTCCGAAGCGGTCGTGGCAGGTCTGGCCGGGGCCCTGCGGGGCGCCGCACTCGGGGCACTGCCCGCCGCCGTCGCTCACCCGCGTCTCCTTTCTGTCTCGTCTGCCTCGCCTGTCTCGCTCGCGGTCGGGCCCGCGCGCCGCCGGCGCCGGGGCGCAGCGCGGGCCGTAACGGTACCCTCTCATCCCGTCGCCCCTCGAGTCCCCTGGCCTCCCGGCGCCGCGCGGCGCCGATCCTGAGCGAGACGATGCGAATCGGCCTGATCACCGACCTGCACTTCCGGGACGCCGTGCCCGGCACCTCGGCCATCGCCCGGCGGGAGTGCCGGCGGGTGGGGGAGGTGCTGGTCGCCGCGCTCGACGCCCTGCGCGCCGCCGGCGCGGACCTGGTGCTCTGCGCCGGAGACTGCGTCGACACGGAGACCGATCCCCGCGTCCCCGAGGACCTGGACGCCCTGCGCCGGCTGCTGGACGCCTCGGGACTGCCCTACGTCGCCGTGCCGGGCAACCACGATCCCCCGCCCGAGGCCTTCTACCACCATCTGCCCCGCCCGCCGCGGCGGGCCCGCTACGGCGACGTCGAGCTGCTCACGTTCGGCGACGACCCGTTCGACCGGCAGTCCCAGCTCGCCACCCGTCCGGAGGCCGACCTGGCCTGGATGCGGCAGACCCTGACCGCCCCGGCCCCGGGCGTCGCCCTGACCGTCGTCCTCCAGCACTGCACCCTGTATCCGGAGCACACCGGCCCGGGCTACCGCCACACCTACGCCAACGACGCCGCCATCCGGGCGGCGCTGCGGGAGGCGTCCCGCCCGGTGCTCGCCGTCAGCGGCCACAACCACCGCGGCAGCCCGCTCGCGGCCGTCGACGGCGTGCGCTACCTGACGGCCAGGGCCCTCTGCGAGCACCCCTACCCGTACGCCCTGCTGCACACCGCGGGGGGGCGGGTGCGGGTCGAGGAGCGGGCCGTCGCCGGGGCCGCTACTTGAAGCCCCGCTCGATGCCGGAGGTGAGCTGCTCCTGCATCTGCTGCACGCCGTCCTGCACCGTCACCGTCCCCTCCAGCATGCTCTTGACGAGCGGGTCGACGATAGGCCCCCAGCCGGACGTGTTCCCGGCGATGTCCAGCCAGGGCAGGGGTTGCGTCGCCCGCAGCACGTCCCGCAGCAGGGGGCGGTGCGCCGGTCCCTGCTCCGGACGGTAGTAGAGCTGCTCGGCGCTGTCCGTGCGCGCCGGGAAGTACTGCGCCCGGGCGACCAGGTCCTGCCCCTCCTTCGCCCCGATGAAGCGCATCCAGTCCCAGACGGCGTCCTTCTGCTTGCTCGACCGGGCCATGGCGATGCTGGCCATCTGATTCGTGCTGCCGTTCTTGCTCGTCCGCGGCGCGACGGGCACCGGCACCAGATCCCAGGCGAAGCCCCTGGCCTTGTCGTTCAGGTCCTTGATCTGCCAGCTCCCCTGGGGCAGCATCGCCAGGCGCCCGTTGAGGAAGCGGTTGTCGGCCGTCTCCTGGGCCAGCTCGTCCGCCGTCGGCGTCACCCGCTGCTTGACCGCCATCCCGGAGAGCCACTCCAGCGCCTCCCGCACCGGCGGCGTGTTCGCCGTCGCCTTCTTCCCCTGGGCGTCGAAGAGCGCCCCCCCGTTGCCGAAGACGTAGGGCAGCCAGCCCACCTCCGACCCGCGGTCGACGTAGTACCCCGCCCGGCTGCCGTCCCGCCGGGTCAGCTTGATGGCGTACTCCTGCAGCAGGTCCCAGGTCCACTTCCCGGACGTCCACAGCTCGGCCGGCGGGGTCAGCCCCTCCGCCTTCACCTGATCCAGGTTGTAGGCGACGATGCCGGAGATGGCCTGCCCGAAGGGCATCGACCACTGCTTGCCCCCGCGTCTGGTGTACTCCGTGATCACCGGGAACATCGCTTTGAGGGACGCCGCCACGTCCTTGTCCCGTGAGGCGTAGGGGGTGACGTCTTCGAGCAGCCCTTGGGACGCCCAGGAAGGGAGGTTGGGGCCGTTCATCCGCCAGCTGTCGGGTGCGGTGTCCCCGGCGATGGCCACCTGCAGCTTCGTCCAGTAGTCGGTGGCGATCTGCCAGTCCACCGTCACCGGCCGGCGCTGCGTCGCGGCGCCCGCCGTGTGGGCGTCCACCAGCTGCCCCACCAGGTCCTTCCACACCGGCGCCCAGTCCCAGTACTGGAAGGTGACCGGCCCGGCCGCCGGCGCCGGCGCCCCCGGCTCGGCGCCCCCGGTCGGGCTCCCCGGCGCGCCCGCGCCGCAGGCGGCGAGCAGCGGCAGGGCGGCGCCGCCGGCCAGGGCCGTCAGCCCCGGCCCCAGCATCCGCCTGCGCGTGCGCCGGTCCGCCTCCTGGCC
>DATLLM010000185.1:0-5194 GCA_035537855.1 Chloroflexota bacterium
CTGCTGGGGGGCCTGCTGAGCGTCTTCCTGGCCGCGCTGCTGTTCGGCGCCCTCTACCTCCACACGAGGAGCCTCGTCGCGCCCTTCCTGGCGCACTGGCTGGTCAACGCCCTGATACTCCTCGCCCTCGCCGCGCCGCCCGGGGCCTAGGGTGGCGGAAGCGCGCCGACGCTGCCGCCGCCGTGGTGCGCGTGTGCCACGTGGCGACGTTCTTGGGGGCGAGCCAGTAGCGCTGCGCGAGGGGCGGGCTGGCGCGGGCGCAGCGCGGGGCTCGGCACGAACACGCGGCGCCGTACTGGCGCAGCCGTGCAGTACGCCTCCCATCGCGCGGCCGCCTCAAGCGGAGGTCACGCGCCGGCACCACCACACTCCGGGACTGCGCACCTAGAGCGCGCCGAGGGCGGCGCTGGCGAAGGCGTACAGCGCCGCCACGTCCCGGGCGGCGCCCCAGGAGAGGCCGGAGCGGGGCTGGGCGTGCCGGAAGAGATCGGTCAGCAGGAAGGCGCCCACCCGCTCGGGGGGGAGGGCGCGGTGCAGGCGGACGGATTCGGGGAAGGGCACGAAGGCGTCCGCCCGGTCGTGGAGGATGAAGACCCGGGCGGCCAGTCCCTGGCGGTGGGCTGCCGGGTTGAGGCGGTCGAGGGCGGCGCGCTCCGCCGGCGGGGCGGCCCGTAAGCGAGCCTGGGCCTCGTCCCGGGTGGTCGCCTCCAGCACGTCCACGATCCCGGCGGCGCCCAGCGCCGCCGGCACCTCGCGCACCCGGCGCACGGCCTCGGGCTCCGGCTCCCAGGAGATCGGCTCGCCCTCCAGCACCGTCTGCCGGGCGGCGACGCTGACCAGGTACTCCGGCAGGTCGTAGTAGCCGCCGAAGAAGACCAGGGTGCGCACGTCCGCCGCCACCGCCGGGTCGGCGGCGGCCACCAGCGCGACCGACGCCCCGACGGAGAAGCCCAGCAAGGAGACGCGCTCCGGGTCGACGCCCTCCATCCGGCGCAGGTGCTCGACGGCGGCGACGAAGGTCTGCGGCGACTCCGGCGACGGCGCCTGCGCTTCGAGGGGCGCCGAGCGGGGCCAGAGCACGACGTACCCCAGCCGGGCCAGGGTGGCCGCGAAGTGCCGCAGGGCCCCCCGGTCGGCCTCGGCCAGGGCCACGCCGAGGGCCAGCACCACCGCCCCCCGCGGCCGCTCGGCGCCCAGCGGCAGGCGGCGCACCGGGCGGAAGAGGTCGGCCACCACCGGGCCCTCCGGGCCGTCCAGCAGCAGGCGCGATTCCGCCGCCGGCGCCGTCAACACCTCCAGGGGGCGCACCGGGCTCTGGGGCAATTCCTGGGTCAGCAGGAGGAGGGTGCGCACCTGCGTCGCCGCCGGCGTCCACCACCACGGCGCCGTCATCGCCAAGACGGCGGCGAGCAGGGCGAGCGCCACCACCGCCGGGCGGTGCCGGCCGGGATGCTCCAATGGCGACGGCCTCACCACGCCTCCCCCGATTACCATACCCGCTGGAGGGACACGGTGGGCAGTGAGCCGGAGACGATCGCCGGCTACCCCTGCTCCACCGGGCAAGGCTTCCTGTGGCGGGAGGATGGCGCCGGTGGGCCTCAACAGCCAGACGAAGGCTGCCGACCAGGGCTGGGAGGCGGTGAGATGGTTCACCGACATGGAGAGCGGCGTCGCGCTGGCGATGCAGAAGTCGCCCGGCGTCTCAACCTCCCCCGGCGCGCGGGCGGACGTCTACAACGACCCGCAGTTCCTGAACCACGAGCTCTTCGCGCGCTACCTCCAGGAGCTCGAGCGCGACGCCAATCTCATTAGCGAGCCTTTCCAGGTCCCCGGCAACTTCAAGATCGACGAGTTCAACGCTGCGCTCGGCGCCCGGGTGGACAAGCTCTGGATGAACCTGGCGGATCCCAAACCCTCGTTCATGAAGACGCTCAACGACGAGCTGCAGTATCCTCAATCTGCCGCGCTAACCCACCACGGCCTTGCCACACCAGCTGGTTGGCATGGCAAGGCCCGGGCCCGGCGCGCCGCGAGCGACGATCCATTTCCCGTGCGGCCGACGCCCGTGGAGAGCGAGACCCTCGACGTCCTGCCGCGGTTCGCGGACCGTCTTGGCTTCGTCGCCGAAGTGCGGCATGGTCCATCTGCCGCGCTCGAAGACGCCGCGCTCGTCCTCCTCCGGCCCGCCGGGCCCCTGGCCCCTGCATCACGCCGTCGACGGAGACCTGCGCGGTGGTCGTCAGCTACTTGGTCGCGGTGCCCTTCTGGTTGGTTTGGTCGCCGTTCGGCTGAGGTCGAAGCGCGCGGCCGTCATCGCCGGCCCCGACCAGATCCTCGGCCAGGAGCGCGTCCATCTGCCCGACGGCCTGCCTCCGGCCCTCCTCCGGGCCCATGGCGGCGACCGATTCCAGCTCCGGCCCGACCCCCGCCGCCGAGTGCCCGCCCATGTCAACTGGACTGGTGTGGAAGAGCCGGTAGAAACGCCGCTCGGCCGGCTCCGAACGCTCGTCATGAGCGGTGTGCTCACCGGGGTCCCGCCGCCGCACGCTGCGGGCACGGATGCGAGCGAACGGCGGGCGAGGGCCGAGCACGCCGACCTCAAAACTCCCCGCCACCGAAGTCGCCACCGAAGTCGCCGCCGAGGTCGCCCCCGTCGGCGTCGTAGTCGGCGTCGACCGCGTCGGCGTCCTGCTCGGCGTCCTGCTCGGCGGCGTCGGCGCCGTCCTGGTAGCCCTCGGCGTAGCTGCCGTCGCCGGAGAGGCCGCCGAAGAGGGCGTTGGCGACGGCGGTGCCGACCACGACGCCGGCGACGGTGCTCAGGAAGCTGCCGGCCAGGAGCCCGCCGGCGCCGCCCGCGGGGCCGCGCGGATCGGTGGCGCCGAAGGCGCGCTCCAGCGTGCCGGGCCGGCGCAGCTCGGCGCGCGTCGCCGTCCGGGCGAGGGACCGCGGGTCGTCGCGGTCGGCCCGCTCCCCGGGCGGCAGGTCGCGGGTCAGGCCCTCCAGCACCCGCCGGCGCTGCGCGGGCGTGAGCTGCGCGAACGCCTCCGCGTGGGCCTGCTCGATCGCGTCGGGCGGGGCGGTGCGCAGCAGGTACCGGTACCGCTCGACGGCCCGCTCGTCGGCCGTCGGCCCCGCCCGCGGGACCGCGTCCGAGTCGGCCGAGCCGGGGGTCTCGACGCGCCGCCCCCCGTCGTCGTGCGGTTCGGGGCTGCCTCCGAAGAGCCTGCTGAGGAAGCTCATGGCCTTGCTCTCCTCTGGTGCGGGGAGACGGCGCGCGCCGCGCGCCGTACCCAAACTCTAGCGCAGGGAGCGGAACGGCGCGCGCCGGCGCCCGGCACGAGGCTGCCGTCGCTCAGCTCCGCGCCGAAGGAGGGTGCGTGCGGATCGTCGCGGGCGCGCAGGCCCGGCCGGAAGACGCCTGGAGCCACGCCCCAGCCGGTCGCTGCCCCAGCGGTGCTCAGCACTCCATAGCGTCCCGAACTCCACGATACGCCTCCGCGCCAGACGTACCTCGGCCGGTTCCGCAGTCGCACGGAGAGCGATACGGCGCGCTGCGGAGGCGGCGCCGGGCGTGCGGGTGTAGAAGTATGGGGCGGCGAGCAGCCGGGGGACCGCCCCGGAAGCCGCGGGTGGTCCGCTCGCCGTAAGGAGGACGCGATGCAGATGCGGTCGCGGGGATGGCACGTCGCGCCGAGGCGCCGCGGGGCGACCGGAGGTCTGGCGACCCGCCGCGGGCTGGCGCTCCGCGCGGCCACGTTGGCGGGCGCCGGCGGGCTGGCGCCGGTGCTGGCGCGCTGCGGCCCCTGGCCGGCGCCGGCCCCGGTGAAGGGCGGCGGCGAGGTGCGATTCCTCCACTGGATCCCGGACTGGGTGGACAAGCTGCAGCCCCAGCTGCAGCAGTACCAGGAGCGCACCGGGACCCGCATCACCGTGGAGCCGACCGACCTGGGCGCCTACCCCACGAAGGTCACGGCCGCCTTCGCCGCCGACGCCGCGCCGGACGTCCTGTTCAGCTACTCGCAGAACGACTCCAAGTACTACGACGCCGGCGCTGTCCTGGACCTGAGCGAGCGCTGGAAGCGCGACCGGTTCAACCTGGGCGACTACGCCCTGATGGGCACCGAGCGGTGGTGCGCCAAGGGCTACGGCATGCCGTTCTTCGCCGAGCCGTTCGGGATGTACTACAACAAGACGCTGCTCCGGCAGAGCGGGCTGCCCGACCCCTGGGACGCGCCCCTGAACGGCGACTGGACGTGGGACGACCTCGCCCAGATGGCCCGCCGCGTGAGCCGGCCGAAGCAAGGCGACGAGCCGTCGGGAGTCTACGGCCTCTACTGGCCGTACGACAACGTCACCTACTTCGGCCCCAACGTGTGGAGTTTCGGGGGCGACCACGTCGACTTCGAGCGGATGCGCTGGGCGCTAGACAGCCCGGTGGCGCTGGAGGCCTTCCAGCGCTTCTCGCGCTGGCTGCGCACGGAGCGCACCGCCATCGCGGTCGGGGGCGCCGAGTGGCAGGCCCTGGCCCAGGCCTACCCGGGCAAGAACCCGTTCCAGGCGGGCCGGGCGGCCTTCTGGTACCGCTCCGTGACCGAGATCGGCTGGAACCAGCAGCGCATCGGCTCCGACTTCGAGTGGGACCTGCTGCCGGTGCCCCGGCAGGGCAGCCAGGCGGGGGTCTCCATGACCGCCGGCCACCCGCACATCATCTGGGCCCGCAGCCGCTACCCGGACCAGGCCTACGACCTCACCCGGTACCTGGCCGGGCCGGAGGTGCAGGAGTTCACCGGCCGGGCGCGCATCTCGCTGCCGGCCCTGAAGGCCAAGTTTGACAGCTTCCTGTCGCCCCCGCCGGTGCCGCACGTGCACGTCCTGCCGGACATCTACAAGCGGCCGCGGGGGATCCACTTCCGGCACCACAACACGCCAGAGAACTGGGCCCAGTACGGCCAGGCGATTACCCCACTGCTGCTGGGCGACCAGCCGCTGGTGGAGGGGCTGAGGGAGCTGAACCGGCAGATGAACGACCGGGTGGAGTACGGCGGCTGCGCTCCCTATAAGGGCCTCAAGCACCCGCTGCCGCCGGGCGCGTGACTCCCGCTGTCGCGAGCTCCGCCCGGGCGGGGGCGCCGCGTCCGGCACGTCGTCCGGGACCGCGACTCCGGAGGCGCGGGGACGAGCGTCCGGTTCCCCC
>DATLLM010000186.1:0-7226 GCA_035537855.1 Chloroflexota bacterium
CTACGCGGGCGCGCCGCCGGCGCGCCCGCGTAGGGCGCCCCCCGGGCCGGAGGCGCCCGAGAGGCCCGAGAGGGAGGAGCCTGAGCACCACGATGGAGACGCGTCTGATCCTGATCCGCCACGGCCAGTCCTGGCACAAGCTGCGCGGCGTCGTCGGCGGGCCGCGGGGGTGCACCGGGCTGACCGACCTGGGGCGGGAGCAGGCCGGCCGCCTGCGGGACCGGCTGGCCCGCCAGCCGGCGCTGGCCGGGGCCGCCCTCTACAGCTCGACCATTCCGCGGGCGGTGGAGACGGCGACGATCGTCGCCCCCGCGCTCGGCGCCACCGCCCCGGTGCGGCACCCCGGCCTGTGCAGCTACCTGATCGACCCGGCGGCGGACGGGCTGCCCCTCGACGAGTACCGGCGCCGCTTCGGCGCCCGCGGCGGGGGCGTCTACCGGCCCTACGAGGAAGGCACCGAGGCCTGGGGCCAGCTGCTCGTGCGGGTCGGCGCCGCCCTGCACGAGATCGCCATCGCCTGCGCCGGGCGCACCGCGGTGCTCGTCGTCCACAACGAGACGGTGCAGGCCTCCCTGACCGCCATCGGCGAGCTGCCCATCCGGCGCCACTTCGAGGTCGCCATCGCCGAGACCGGCGTCACCGAGTGGGCGACCGCGGACGACCCCGGGGCCGGGGGGCCGCCGGACTGGCCGATGGCCCGCTGGACGCTCGTCCGCTTCAACGACGCGGCCCACCTGGAGCCGGCGGCGCCGGCGCCGCCCCCCGCATAGCCCGGCGCAGCCACTCCCGCCAGTCCGGCCCGGCGGTGCAGCGCCGGAAGCGGCGGTACTGCGGCTCCTCCCGCACCGCCGCCTCGACGGCCGCGCCGGCGCCGCCCGCCGCGAGCACGTCCTGCAGCCCGGCGGCGGCGTCGCCGAGCAGGTAGAGGGCCAGGACGTCGGGCAGCAGGTCGCGCTCGGCGCCGCCGAGGGGGCGCTCCCGCTCGTACGCCCGCAGCAGGCGCCCGGCGCGCTCGGGGTCGAGCGCGTCCGTCGCCGGGTCGATCGCCCAGGCCCCGAGCAGCACCCCGACGTCCCCGACCAGCGGGCCGGGGCAGGCGTCGTCGAAGTCGATCAGTGCCACCAGGCGCCCGTCCCGGAAGAGGACGTTGGCGCAGTGGGCGTCGTGGTGCACCACCCCTTCCGGCAGCCCCCCGGGCGCCGCCGTCGCGGCCGCCAGCCGGGCGGCGAACTCCCGGTCGGCCGCCTCAACCGCCGCCACCAACCCGGCCAGCGCCGGCTCGTCCGCCGCCACCCCCCGCCGGGCGACGGCGTCCCGGAACGCGGCGAGCAGGCGGCGCGAGTCCGAGCCGGAGCGCACCCGGGGGTAGGGCAGCGTCAGCCCGCCGGTCAGACGGTGCAGCCGGCCGATCGCGGTCGCCGTCTGGAGCATCGCGGTCTCCCGGTCGAGCGTCGCCGCGCAGCCGCTGTGCCCGGGGATGTAGGGGTAGAGGATGGCCGGCTTGCCGGCGAACCGGCCGAAAGGCGCGCCGTCCGGCCGGACCAGGGGGGCGATGGTGGGGAAGCCCCCGGCCCGCAGGTGCCGCAGCAGGGCCAGCTCCCAGCGCACCTCCTCCGGCGGGGTGATGCCGTAGCGCCGCAGGACGAGGGTCTCGCCGTCCGCCTCCACCCGCAGCACCAGGTTGAACCACCAGCAGGGCAGCGCCTCGACCGTCAGCCGGCGGGGGCGCCGCCCGTAGCCGGCGAGGAAGGCGCCCACCTCCGCCTCGGTCCAGGGCCCCGGCGCCTCCGCCTGGCCGTCAGCCGGCCCCGCCTGGCCCTCAGTCGGCCCCACCCGGCTCCCAATCGGCCCCGCCTGGCCCTCAGTCGACCCCACTCGGCTCCCAATCGGCCGTCCGCCGGCGGATCCAGGCCACGTCCCGCTTGTAGACGGCCGGCTGGTCCGGCCCCTCGTACTGGGCGCAGAGCGGGTTGCGGTAGCCGGCGTCGTGGATGGCCTGCAGGATGGGCTCCATGTCCAGGTCGCCGTCGCCGATGGGGACGTTCTGGAAGGCCTGCTGCACGCCCTTGCCGTCCTTGAAGTGGATGTGCGCCGCGCGGGGGGCAACGGCCTCGACCACCCGGAGCACCTCCTCCGGAGGGTAGCCGTGGCGCCGGAAGTTGCCGACGTCCAGCAGGGCGCGCACGTTGGGGTGGTCGACGGCGTCCACGATGGCCAGCAGGCGGGTGTGGTCGTTGGTCAGGGTGCCGCCGTTCTCCAGGGCGAGGGCGACCCCCCGGGCGGCGGCGTGGGGCGCCGCCCGGGCGATGACCTCCACCATCAGGGCCTGGGCCGCGTCCGCCGTCATCCCCTCCAGCGGGTTCCCCGCCTTGAGTCCGACCGTGCGCGCCCCCAGGGCCTCGGCCACGTCGACCAGGCGCTCGATCAGCGCCACCTGCTCCGCCTTCCCCGCCTCCTCCGGCTGGACGAGCTCGGACGGGCAGCCGACGGCGCAGACCGCCAGCCCCGCCTGGCGGGTGAGGCGCCGCACCTCCTCCACCCCGGCGGCGTCCAGCACGAGCGTCCCGGAGTAGGATCTGGGCCAGCCGGAGAGCTCGAGCGCGTCCGCGCCGGCCTCCCGGCAGTAGGCGACGAACTCGGGGAAGGGCAGGTCGACCAGCCCGCGCCACATGGTGGCGGCGATGCCGACGGGTATGGCCATGGGACGTCTCGTCTCCTTCCGGGTCTACGGGCCGGGTCGACGGGGCCGCCCGGGGGCTCAGTCGGTGGGGACGCCGGCCTGCGCCCAGCCGTCCGCCATCCAGCGGTAGGTGCGGGCGGCGGCGGCGAGGCCGTCGTACTCCGGGCGCTGCTGGGCGTGGACGCTCGTCTCGTAGCAGACCGCCCCCCGCCAGCCGGCGCTCTGCATCAGGCGCAGGAACCGGGGCAGGTCGAATCCCCCTTCGCCCCCGAGCACCCACTGGTACTCCACCGGGCGCCCGTCCGGCGTCGCCGTGCGGCCGCTCCCGTTCCCCGGGATGCGCCAGCCCTCCGGCTCCGGCCGGTCGGCCAGGCGCACGCGCTGGTCCTTGATGTCCACCGTCACCGTCCGGGGCAGCACCCGGGGGATCACCTCCTCCATGGGGATGCACTGCACCTCGAAGTGGCTGCCGTCGTAGTCCAGCTTGCAGAAGGGGCTGTCCACCGCCCCCAGCACCTCGTCCACGCGGGCGGGGGTGCTCACCGCCGTGGCGGCGTGCACCTCGAGGCCGAAGATCACCCCGCGGGCGCGGGCGTACTCGGTCAGCTCGCCGGCCCGCTCGATCAGCAGGGCCCGGTCGTCGTCGTAGCTGTCCGGGCGCCCGCCGGCGGTGCTGGTCATCGTCGGCACCCGCTGCCCGGGGGGCGTGACCTCGACGCAGAAGTCGACCGTGTCCTTGAGGCGCTGCAGATTGATCCGGTGCTCCTCCGGGTCGCGGGCGAGGAGCGAGCGGTGGCCCATCACGGCGTCGATCTCGATCCCCCGCTGCGTGCAGGTCTCCCGGATCGCCCGCCGGTCGCGGGCGGTCAGGGTGGCCAGGTCGGTGGCGTTGCGGCGCTGCCCGCTCCCCGGGCTGACGTTGAGGGCGATGGCGGTGTAGCCGATCGCGTCCAGCCCGGGCAGGAAGACGTCGTAGCGCGTGGCGAACATGCTCCAGGTGCTGTAGCCGATCCGCATGGTGGCAGGGGTCCTTTCGTCCGGCGGGCCGCCCGGGGGCCGCTCAGCGGGGCGCCTCGCCGAGGTGCTGGGCGAGGCGCTCGGCGATCTCCTCGCGCAGCCGGCGCTGGTAGTTGGGCATCGGGCCGACGGGCACCTCGATCAGCACCGGCCCGTCGTGGGTCAGGGCCTCGCGCAGGGCCCCGCTGAGGGCGTCCGCGCCCTCAGCGCGCACGCCGGGCATGCCGAACACCTCGGCCAGCCGGGCGAAGGCGGGGTTGCGCAGCTCGGTGGCGATCGTCCGCCCGCCGAAGGACTCGCGCTGGGTGCGCAGCACGTTGCCGAACGCGCCGTCGTCGAAGACGACGACGGCCACGGCGATGTTGTGCTGCACGGCGGTGGCCAGCTCCTGCACGTTGAACATGAACCCCCCGTCTCCGTTGAAGGAGACCACCTTGCGCCCCGGATTGCCCACCCGGGCACCGAGGGCGGTGGGGAAGCCGTAGCCCAGGGTGCCCTGGTAGCCGGAGGTGATGTAGCTGCGCGGGGTGTAGACCGGCATCCCCGCCCGCGACCAGTAGCCCACCTGGCAGCTCTCGTCGACCACGATGGCGTCGTCCGGGATGGCCGCGCGCAGGGCGAGTCCGAGCGCGGACTGGGGCTGGGCGGTGTTCAGGGCCTCGGTCAGGGCGCGCTTGATCGCCGCCAGGTCGTCGCGGCGGGACGGGCGGGGGCGGTTGTGGCGCCCCACCCGCTCCACCAGGGCCGCCAGGGCCGGCCGGGCGTCGGCGGCGATCGCCACCGTCGCCGTCGCCGTGCGGCTCAGCTGGGCCGGATCGGCGTCGATCCGGATCAGGGGGGCGTCCCCCGCCGGGCGCAGCGGCTGGTTGCCGGGGCCCAGCAGGCGGGTGCCGACGGCGAGCACGGCGTCCGCCGCCGGGAGCAGGGTGGGCAGGGCGAGTCCGATCGTCGCCAGGGGGTGGCGGTCGGACAGGCAGCCCCGCCCGTTGACGCTCATCACCACCGGGGCGTCGAGGCGCTCGGCCAGCTCGCGCAGCTCGTCCCACGCCCCGGCGGCCGCCACCCCGCCGCCGGCCAGGATCAGGGGGCGCTCGGCCCGCCCCAGCAGGGTCGCCGCCTGCTCCAGCAGGGCCGGATCGCCGGGCTGGCGGTCGGGGGGCAGGGGCTGGCCGAGCCGCACCTCGGCGGTCTGCTGCAGGACGTCCGGCGGGATCTCGATCTCCACCGGTCGGGGGCGGCCGCTGCGGAGCTGGCGGAAGGCCTCGTGCACCACCAGGGGCACCTCGTTCGGGGTGCTCGCCCGCGCGTTCCACTTGGTGATGTGGGCCAGCATCCCCAGCTGATCGTCCACCTCGTGCAGCACCCCCCGGCCGATCCCGATCAGGTCGGACTGGATCTGGCCGGTGATGCACAGCACCGGCGAGTTGACCGAGTAGGCCGTGGAGAGGGCCCCGGCGGCGTTGAGCACGCCCGGCCCGGGCACGACGATAAAGCAGCCCGGCTGGCCGGTGGTGCGGGCGTAGCCGTCCGCCATGTACGCCGTCGCCTGCTCGTGCCGGGTGTGCAGCGTGGTGATGCTGTCCCGGGCGCCGTAGAGGGCGTCGAAGGCCCAGTCCAGCTGCACGCCGGGGAGGCCGAAGACCGTCTCCACCCCCTCCCGGATCAGCGACTCCGCCAGCGCCTGGCCACCGGTCATCTGGGGCACAACCGTTCCTCCTGACCGCCGGGCGGCGCCGCAGCCGCCCGGCCGGGGCAGTGTAGGGCGCGGGGCCGGCTTTGTCTCCCCGGGGACGGGCCCCAGGCGGTACCCTCAGGCGCCGCCGGCTGGTGGCGAGGGAGCGGAGGCGAGGCGTGAGACTCGGACTGATCGGATGCAGCAACCACTGGCGGTCGTACGCCGAGGCCCGGGCCGCCCTGCCGGGTCTGGAGGTGGCCGCCGTGGCCACCGCCTCCCCGGACGAGCGCCTGGCGCAGTTCGACGGCGCGCCCGGGGTGACGGACGCCACCCGGCGCTGCGACTCGCCTGAGGCGCTGCTGGCGGACGGGGTGGTGGATGCCGTCCAGGTGAGCACCCGCTTCGACGTCGCCGGGCGGTGGATCGTCGCCGCCCTGGAGCGGGGGCTGCCGGTGATGGCCGAGAAGCCCCTGGCCAGCAGCCTGGACGCGCTCGCGGCGGTGCAGGCCGCCGCCGGGCGCGCGGGGACGCCGGTCTGCGCCATGCACGGGCAGCGCGGCACCCCCTTGATCGCGGCGGCGCGGGCGGCCGTGCGCGGCGGCGCCACCGGCACCCCGCTGGTGGCGCACAACCAGAAGTCCTACCGCTGGGGCGCCCGGCCGGACTCCTACCGCCGGCGCAGCACCTTCCCCGGCGTCGCGCCCTGGATCGGCGTCCACGTCTTCGACTGGCTGCTCTGGATCCTGGGCGACCGCTTCGAGCAGGTCAGCGGCCTGGAGGGCGTCTCCCGGCCGGACTACCCGGCCTGCGCCAGCCAGGCCGCCTACCTGCTGCGCCTGAGCGACGCCGGGGTGGCCACGGTGACCCTGGACTACCTGCGCCCCGAGGCCGCCCCCACCCACGGCGACGAGCGGATCCGGCTCGCCGGGCCGGCCGGGGTGGTCGACCTCTCCACCGGCGCCGGCAGCGGCACGATCGTCGACGCCGCCGGCGTCCGCCCGCTGGAGGTCGCCCCGGCGTTGCCGTGGTACGCCGGCTTCCTGCGCACCGCCGCGGCCTTCCGGGGGATCGCCCTCGGCGGGCCGGACCTCCCCGACGTCCTCCCGGCGTGGGAGGTCTTCCGGGCGACGGAGGTGGCCCTCAAGGCGCAGCAGGCGGTCGACAGCGGCCGGCCCGCCGACCTGCGCGAGACGGCGTACCGGCCCTGAGCCGCGTCCGCCGTTCGAGTCCCAGCGAGAGAGGAGCGCCCCGTGATCCGCGCCATCGAGCACATCGCCATCGCCGCCGAGGACACCGCCGGGCTGGCGAAGTGGTACTGCGACGTCCTCGGCTTCCGGGTGGTCGTCGAGGGCCCCCCGGGCGGCATCTGGTTCGTCGGCCCCCCGGAGGGGGCGGCCGTGGTGGAGATCGTCCCGGCCAACGCGACGCCGCGCACGGAGCACGCCCGCAACGACGCCGGGCTGCGCCACCTGGCTTTCACCGTCTCCGACTTCGACGCCGTCTGCGCCGACCTGCGGGCTAAAGGGGTGACGTTCGCCGGCGAGCCGACGGGGACGCCGGGCGGGCGCCAGCTGGCCTTCTTCCTGGACGGCGAGGGGAACATCCTGCAGCTCGTCCAGCGCCCCGAGCCGCTGGTGCCCTGAGTCTCGTCCGCCCCGCCCCCGCTCGCCGCGCGATAGAGTGTGGCCGGGGAGGAACCAGAACACCATGAAGCGCACGAGCACGGGGGGCTCAGGGGAGACGCTGACGCGCCGTCGCTTGAGCGTACTCGCCGCCGGATGGGGCGCCGCCCTCGGGGCGGCCTGCGCCCCGAGTCAGCCGGCCGGGGGGCCGGGCGGGGAGGGGTTGCCGGTC
>DATLLM010000187.1:0-4171 GCA_035537855.1 Chloroflexota bacterium
GCCGGCGTGAGCGGGGCCGGCGTGAGCGGGGCCGTCCGATGACCGAGACGAACCCGGATCGTACCCCCGACGGCGCCCCCGGCCCGGGCCCGGGGGCCCGCAGCCGGGGCGCCGGCAGCCCGGGGGCGAACCTCACCCCGGGAACGCGCGCCTCGGACGCGGAGCGGGCGCAGACGGCGGCCGTGCTCAAGCAGGCTTGCGTCGAGGGACGGCTGAACCTGGACGAGTTCGGGCAGCGGGTGGCCGAGGCGTACGCGGCGCGGACGCGCGAGGACCTGGCCGCGCTGACCAGCGACCTTCCCGCGCCGGGCGCGGGGGCGCCCCTGGCCCGCAGCGGCCCGGTGGCGGTGACCTCGACCACGGCCATCCTGGCCGCCGCCGAGCGCAGCGGCCCGTGGCGGGTGGCCGAGTCCGGCCGCGTGCTCGCCGTGCTCGGGGCCTGCAAGCTCGACCTGCGCCAGGCCACGGTCACCGCCCCGGTGACCACCATCGACGCCAGGGTGGTGATGGGCAACCTGGTGGTGCTCGTGCCGGAGGGCGTCGAGGTCGACCTCTCGGCGACGGCGGTGATGGGCGCCCGCACGCTGCGCCTGACCGGGCCGCCGCCGCCGCCGGGCGCGCCGGTGGTGAGGATCACCGGCGTGGTGGTCTGGGGCGACCTCTCGGTGCGCGACCGCGCGGATTCGTAGACCGGCTAGCGCCCGGTGGGCGGGGCCTGGAAGCGCTTGCGGAGGTTGGCGTCGCCGGCCTCCAGGACGTGGGCGCGCGCCGCGGCGCCGGCGGCCGCCGGGTCACCGCTCTCCAGGAGGTGCAGCAGCCGGCGGTGGCGGGCGACCCAGTCGTCCATCTCGGCGGCGGTGATCGTCTCCGGGGCGAACGTCCAGGTGGGGATCAGCAGCCACTCCGCCGGGGCGAGCAGCGCCCAGGCCCGCTCCAGCAGGCTGTGCCCGGCGAGGCGCACCAGGGCGTCGTGGAAGCGGGCGTTCCAGGCGCCGACGCCCATCCGGTCGCCGGCCCGCCCGGCCCGCTCGCCGCCGTCGATGGCGGCCCGCATCTCGGTCAGGGCGCCGGCGCCGTCCCAGGCCTCCCGGCCCTGCGCCGCGCAGCGGGCGGTGATCTCGGCGGCGGCGAAGCTCTCGAGCAAGGCGCGGAAGGTGTAGATCTGGCGCGTCTCCGCCTCGCCGATGGTCTTGACGTAGAAGCCGCGCCGCGGGCGGTGCTCGAGGACGCCGCGGTCGCTGAGCCGGAACAGCGCCTCGCGCACGGGGGAGAGGCTGACCCCCAGGGCGCGGGCCAGGTGCACCTCGTGGACGCGCTCGCCCGGCGGCAGACGCCCCTCGCGCAGCGCGGTCAGGACGTGGTCGAGGACCTCATTGCGCAGGGCCCGGTCGCGCACCGGGGCCGCGTCCCAGGGGGAGGGCGGGGGCTCATTCACCAGGGATTCTCTCTCCGGGGAGCGAGGCCCCCGGCCTCGCCGTCGGGATGACCGGCCGCGGCCGGCGCTACTGGGCTACTGGGCTACTGGGTCAGGTCGGCGTCCAGCAGCTGCTGCATCTCGCGCTGGGCCTCGTCCAGGGCGACCGAGACGCTGACCGTCTGGGTCATGAAGTCGTTCACCGCCTTGTCCAGCGCGGCCAGCATCTTGACCACGGACGGGGAGGTGGGCGCGCGGTCGCCGTACGGCGCCTCGTCGGCGAAGATCTTCCACTGCGGGTCCTGGCGCCCGTAGTCGAGCAGCTCCTTGGCCTGCAGCGCGGAGCGGCTGACGGGGATGGCCGTGCCCAGGATGGCGCAGATCTGGGCCTGGGTGGCGCCCTTGCTCATGTACTTGGCCAGCGCGAGGCCGGCGCGCAGCTTGTCCGCGTCCTTGTTCCTGGCCACCACCAGGTTGTGCCCGCCCTGCTGCGCGCGGCGGGTCTTTTTCTGGGGGTGCACCGGGCGGGAGACGACGCCGAAGTTGACGTTGCCGTCGCGGATGTTGGCCAGCCGGAAGGGGCCGGTGTCCTCCATGACCGCGCCGCCGTTGATGAACAGCTGGCTGCGGCTGGTGGAGATGCGCTGCGGCGGGTTGATCCCCAGCCGGGTCAGGTCGAGCATCAGCTGCCCGGTCTCCTTGGCCTCCGGCGTGTTGATGGTCACCTTCTGCCCGGAGGCGTCGAAGAGGCGCCCGCCGGCCGTGCCGTACCAGCTGAAGAAGGCGGAGGAGTCGGCCCACAGCTCGTAGCCCCACTGGTCAGGGGGCCGGCCGGCGCGGCGGGCCAGCTCCTTGAAGTCCTCCCAGGTCCAGCCGGTCTTGGGCTCGGCCAGCCCGCTGCGCTGGAGCAGGTCCGTGTTCCACAGGGTCAGGGTGTTGTTGGTGTAGATGGGGACCGAGACCAGCTTCCCCTTCCAGCTGCTGGTGTCCAGCATCAAGGGCACGAAGTCCTTGCGCTGCTCGCCCCAGTCCTTGTCGTTCTTCAGCTCGGCGTCGATGTCCGCCACCGCGCCGGTGAGGAAGACCTCAGCGCCCTCGCGCCAGGCGATGAAGTAGGTGTCCGGCGAGGTGTCGCCGGCGATGGCCGTCTTGATCTTGGTCAGGTCGGCGCCGAAGGCCTCGGGCACGACCTCCACCGGGGCGCTGGCGGCGTTGAACTGCTGGATCACCTGCACCCGGGTCTTGCTCTCGGGGTGCTGGTCGCCCAGATTGGACCACCAGGTGATCTTGACCGCCCGGCTGGCCGGGGCGGCGGGCTGGGCCTGCTGGGCGCCGCCGCCGCAGGCGGCGAGCAGCGGGGCGACGGCCCCGGCCGACGACAGGGCGAGCAGGCGGCGACGGGTCGTTGGGTTCAGGCTGGTCATCGGGGTGCTCTTCGGCTTCCTCTCCGGTTCACTTCCGGTTCACTCGTGGTGGGCGTGCGGGCGCGGACGGGCACGAGCCAGGCGGGGCCCTCGTCTCCGAGCCCTCATCCGAGCGTACGCGATCGGGCGGCCCGGCCGGCGCGCCCGGCGGCTACCAGGTGTCGACGCTGAGCTCGCGGTCTTCGAGCGGGAAGGCGACGCGGCTGCCGCCGCGGCGGTGGGAGGCGTGGAGGGCGAGGCAGTACTCCATCGCCAGGGCGGCGTGGCGCTCGCTGCAGGCCGGCTCGGCGCCGCTCTCCAGGCAGGAGACGAGGTCCTCGACGGCGAGCAGCACGGGGCTGCGCTCCTGCGCCGGCAGCGGGAGGGTCTCGGGGGCGAGCCAGCGCCCGCTGCGCTCGCCGGCCCCGGCGGGCTGCCGCCAGAGCTGGGCGTCCCGGGCGTCGTTGATCACCAGCAGCCGGCCGGCCGAGCCGGAGAGCAGGAAGGTGACGGCGCCACCGGAGGTGCCTTCGAGGAACAGGCGCACGCCGTTCTGCAGCTCGACGTAGCCGCAGCCCTGGGGGTCGACGCGCGCCGTCGGGCTCTTGGCGTCCGGCGGGATGGGCTCGATGCGCCCCCAGGCGAAGGCCGGCGGGGCGTCGCCGGCCAGGTAGGCCATGATGTCCACGTAGTGCGAGGCGGTGTGCATCAGGTTGCCGACGCCGATCCCGGTGATCGAGCGCAGCTCGCCGATGCAGCCCGCGTCGAGGGCGGCGCGCAGGGCGTGGTAGCGGGGATTCCAGCGCCGCAGGTAGGCGCAGGCGAAGCGCACCGGGCGGGCGGGGTCGTCCCGCCGGCGCAGGGCGGCGACGATGCGGTCGGCCTCGGCCATGGAGGTGGCGATCGGCTTCTCGCAGAAGACGCCGCGGACGCCGGCGTCGATCACCACGGGGGCGATGGCGGCGTGGTCGTGGCCCCAGGCGGTGGTGACGCTGACCAGGTCGAGCGACTCCCGCCCCAGCATCTCCCGGAAGTCCGTGTAGCGCGACTCGGGGGCCACGCCCCAGCGCTCGCCGAACGCGTCGAGGCGCTCGCGGTCGAGGTCGCTGCCGGCGGCGACGCGCGTCCGGGGGTGGGCGCTGTAGCAGCCGGCGTGGCTCGAGGGGATCAGCTCCGGGGTGTCCCCCAGGAGGTCGTCATACCAGGAGCCGACCCGGGCGGTGCCGATGATCCCGGCGCGATACGCTGCGCGACTCTCCATTGCTTCGGTCAACTCTCGACTTTCGAAAATCGTGAAGCACGCACTATAGCCCCGGGCGGGGCGGACGGTCAAGGCGCCCGCCGGGATCGGGGG
>DATLLM010000188.1:0-3980 GCA_035537855.1 Chloroflexota bacterium
GGACCGGGGGACGGGGGCGGCGGCGGCGCTCGCGGCGCCCAGCACGACGCCCTCCTCCGGGGGCGGCGGCGGGCGCGGCCGTGCAGTGGCAGCTGCCCTCGACCGCCATCCTCGAATCCACCACCGCCGAGCAGATCAGCGAGGCGGAGGTGGCGGAGAAGGCCCGCCTGATCGAGCGCACCCTGGGCGCGTTCAACGTCCCGGTGACGGTCAAGGACGCCCGCATCGGGCCGCGGGTGACCCAGTTCCTGCTCAAGCCGGCCGAGGGCATCTCGGTCAAGAAGATCAAGTCGTTCGAAGCCGACCTGCAGCTCGTCCTGGCCGCCCAGACCCTGCGCATCGAGCTGCCGGTGCCGGGGCGCCCGGTGGTGGGCATCGAGATTCCCAACTCCGGGATCGCCACCGTCGGGCTGCGGGAGATGCTCGAATCGCCGCAGTTCGGGGAGGCCAAGAGCCGCCTCCGCCTCGCCCTCGGGCGGGACGTGGACGGCAAGCCCCGGGTCGGCGAGATGGCCAAGATGCCCCACCTGCTGATCGCCGGGCAGACCGGATCGGGCAAGTCCTTCTGCGTCAACTCGATCATCGCCTCCCTGCTCTTCCAGTGCACCCCGGACGAGCTCAACCTCCTGATGATCGACCCCAAGATGGTGGAGATGGCCCAGTACGAGGACATCCCCCACCTGCGCTACCCGGTGGTCGTCGATCTGGCCGAGGCCGGCAAGGTGCTCCTGTGGGCCGTTGAGGAGATGGAGCGCCGCTACCGCCTGATGGCGGAGGCCGGCTTCCGCCACATCGACTCCTACAACAAGTCCCTCGCGGCCAGCGCCGCCGGCGGCCCCCGCCCGGACTGGATCGCCGCCGGCGCCCCCCTGCCCAAGCCCTTCCCTTTCCTGGTGATCATCATCGACGAGCTCGCCGACCTGATGATGTTCGCCCCGGACGACGTCGAGCCGGCCATCTGCCGCCTCACCGCCAAGGCCCGCGCCGTCGGCATCCACCTGGTGGTCGCCACCCAGCGCCCGTCGGTCGACGTCGTCACCGGCCTGATCAAGGCCAACATGCCCTCGCGCATCGCCTTCGCCGTCTCCAGCCAGATCGACTCCCGCGTCGTCCTGGACATGGCCGGCGCCGAATCGCTGCTCGGGCGGGGGGACATGCTCTATCTGCCCTACGACCAGGGCCGCCCCCTGCGCGCCCAGGGCACCTACGTCTCCGAGGACGACATCGCCAAGATCGTCCACTTCTGGAAGAAGCAGGGCAGCCCGCAGTACGTCGAGAAGGACGAGATCGACGCCCTGACCCTGAAGCTGGAGTCCCAGGAGGCGGAGAAGGGGGCGGACAAGACCTCGCCCCTGCTGGAGCGGGCGCTGGCCCTCCTCCAGCACACCAACTACGTCTCCGTCTCCTACTTGCAGCGCAAGCTGGCCGTCGGCTACCCCCGCGCCGCCCGCGTCCTGGACGAGCTGGAGGAGCGCGGGCTGGTGGAGGCGGACGAGGGCAACGGGCGCTCCTACCGGGTGATCTCGGAGGCCGTCACGGACACCGCCGCCGGCCCCGCCGGCCCCGAAGACGAGTAGCCCGCCCCGGGAGCGGTCTCCCGCTGGGACGCGGGCCCGCCGGGGGCAGGCTCAGACCAGCAGGTGGTGGGCGTCGACGCCCCGCTGGCGGAGATAGCGGGCGAAGACGTCGTCCCCGTGGACGGTGTACACCGTCCGGGGCCGGGCCCGCTCGACGTACTCCAGCAGCTCGCCGAAGTCGGCGTGATCGGAGAGCCCGATCATCTCGTCCATCCCGTAGCGGTAGCGCGCCCGGGCGTCGACGGCCCAGCCGCTGAGCATCACCGTGCGGCACGGCCCGAGCGCCGGGGTCACCGTCTTCTTCAGATGGGGCGGACAGAGCACCACCGCGTCCCGCAAGGACGCGGCGCTCGCCGTGTTCAGCAGCTCGTACTCGCCGAGGTCGACCCCGTGCTCCTCGTAGACCTTGGCCACGCGGTAGATGCTCTCGTGCACGGCCACCCGGTAGCCCGCCCGCGTCAGCAGGCAGAGGGCCTCCTGGCCCTTCCCCAGGATGTAGCCGCAGACGACCGGAATCGCCCCGCGGGCGAAGCAGCGGTCGACGAAGGCGCGCAGCTCCCGCTCCACCACGTCCAGGGTGGGGAAGCGGTAGTGGGGGTGGCCGAAGGTGCACTCCATCACCAGGACGTCGCACCGGCGCACCTCGGCCGGCTCCTGGCAGGGCGCCGGGCGGAGCTTGAAGTCCCCGGTGTAGACCATCCGCTGGCCGTCCGGACCGACGGCCATCACCTGCGAGGCCCCGAGGACGTGGCCGGCGGGGAACAGCTCGAAGGACCAGTCCTTGATCCGGTGGGGCTGGTGGAAGGGCACCTCGGTCACGGAGGTGCGCCGCGTGCGCAGGCGGTAGAACGCGGCGGTCGCCGGCGTCGCCAGGGCGTGCCCGTGGGGCAGGCAGTGGTCGGAGTGCCCGTGGGAGACGTAGGCCACCGGGCGCCGGGCGTGGGGATCGAGCCACAGCTCCGCCTCGTGGAGGTGGACGCCGCGGTCGTAGCGGAAGGGGAGCGCCGCCCACGGATCGACCGGCGCCGCCGGGGCGGGGTCGTCGAGCGGGAGGCCGAGCTGTACCGGGCGGGGCGCCCGCTTCGCCAGCACCATCGGAGTATACCGACGGGCGGCGCGGCCGGGACGTTGCACCCGATCGCAAACACCGGTCGAGTCGGGGCCCACAGCCGAAGCGTACGAGGGGGATCCCTTTGCGCGCGGGAGCACCGCGGGCTGAGCGCCGCCGGGGAGCCGCGAGGATCGGGCCCGACGCCCGCGAGGAGTACCGCCGCCGCGGCCACGGCGTAGAACCTGTGACCGCAGACGCCCGCGTCCCGGCGGTCGCGGCACCCGGACAAAGCAGCCGGGCCGCACCTCACCCACGCCTTCCCGGGCGTGGACGGCGCGGCCCGCGGCTCCCCGGCGGCGGTCGCCCCAAGGCGCTCCCGCGCGCAGAACCATCCCCTTCGTGCTCTACGGCTGCTCCGGCCTCCTCAATCGCTGCCTCCGCGTACGGTCCTCCTGCAAGTTCACCCCGTCCCTGTCCCCGTCCCGGTGCTCCGAACCTGCGGCGTCCGGTTGGTGGTGAAGAAGAAGTAGAGCGGCACGCACAGCAGCAGCACCGCCAGCGCCGTCAGCTGCCCCTGGCGCAGCCCGAGCAGCAGCACGTCGTTGTTCCGCCAGAAGAAGATCAGCACCTGCCCGACGCAGTACAGCCCCAGGTAGGTGACGAAGAGCAGCCCGGGGCGAGGCAGGCGGTGGCGCAGGGCCCAGAGCACGGCGATGAGCAGCAGATTGAAGAGCAGCTCGTAGACGGCGGCCGGGTGGTAGGCGACGCCCCGCTGCGGGGCGAAGGTCCCGGCGTTCACGTAGGCCACCCCCCAGGGGAGGGCGGTCGGCGGGCCGAGCACGTCCCCGTTGATGATGTTCCCGACGCGCCCGAAGGCCTGCCCGACGGCGGCGAAGAGCGCGGCGCCGTCCAGCAGCTTCCCCAGGGTCTCCCGGGAGAGGTGGCGCCGCCAGGCGACGAACGCGATGGCCCCGGTGGCGCCGAAGACCGCCCCGAAGAAGGCCATCCCGCCCTCCCAGGTGGCGAGGATTCGCCAGGGCTCGCGCAGGTAGCCGCCGAGGTCGGACTGGATGACGTAGTAGAGGCGGCCACCCAGGAGGCCGCAGATCAGGGCGGGGCCGAAGACGGCCCAGGCCGTGTCCTCGTCCAGGCCGATCGAGCGGGCGTACGGCAGGGCCACCCGCAGGCCGACGAAGATGCCCACCACGTAGAGCAGGCCGTACCACCGCAGGGCGATGGGGCCGAGATGGACGATGACCGGATCGATGTCGACGACGAACATGGTGGCGCGCCCCGTGCCCCTCTCCCCCAACCATACGACAGGCGCGCCGGTCCGGCTCTCCGGCGCGCCT
>DATLLM010000189.1:0-3387 GCA_035537855.1 Chloroflexota bacterium
GAGTGCCAGCGGCGCGGCCGGCGCGGGGGGGGCCGCCGGGGCCAGCCCGGCGCCCAGGATGGCCAGGGCGTTGGGCTTGGCGTCGGCGCCCGCCTCGCCCGGCGGGCCGACGCAGGACGGGCAGCCGGTGGCGCAGGCGCAGGCGGTGAGGGCCTGGCGGGCGGCTTCGAGCACGGCCACGTGACTCTCGAAGAGCTTGGCGGCGAAGCCGACGCCGGCGGGGTAGTTGTCGCAGAGGAAGAGCGTCGGCCGGCCGGTGAGCGGGCTCTTCACCTGGGGTACGGCGACCAGATCGCGGGGGTCGCACATCAGGAACAGCGGGGCGACGTTCCCCAGCAGGTGGGAGAGCCCGAGCAGGCCGCTCTGCAGGCCGTCGCTGCCGAGCCGGGCGACGAGGTCCGGGTGGACGGTCAGCCAGTAGGCGGTGGTTTGCATCTCCTGGGCGGGGAGGTCGATGGTGCCCCAGCCCACGTTCTCGGCGGTGGCGAAGCGGATCTTCTTGTAGATGGTGGGGGTGAAGGTGAGGCGCACATCGCCCCAGGCGCGGCTCAGGGCGGCGACGTCCCCGCCGGCCTCGTCGAGCAAGACGGCGACGTTGAAGGAGAGACTGGCGTCCGTGTAGTAGTCCACGTCCACCCGTTTGCCGTAGGCCCGCTTCTGCTCCCAGTTCAGCTCGACGATGTGGTACTGCTGCCCCTCGTGGAGGTAGATGGCGTCCTGGTGCACCAGAGTGGGGGCGGCGAAGGGGTCGCACTCTCCCAGCACCTGGGGGCGCTGGCCGGTGACGTCCACGATGACCACGTTCTCGCGCACGGCGGTGCGCAGGGAGATGCCCTCGGCCGGGTAGTCCCGTCCGGACCAGTGCCAGGTGTCCGTCTCCCGCTGCAAGGTGCCGGCCTGCTCGAGCGAGGTCAGGGCGCTGCGGATCGTCGTCGAGTCCCCCTGGCCGTAGCCCTCGCCCTCGCGGAAGGGCAGCTCGAACGCGGCGCAGGGGAGGTGCCCCATCAGGACGTAGAGGTTGTCCGGGTTGACCAGGGCGTTCTCCGGGGAGCGCCCGAAGAAGTAGTCCGGGTGGGAGACGATGAACTGATCGAGGGGCGAGGAATCGGCGACGAAGACGGCGAGCGAGGTGTTCTGGCGCCGGCCGGCGCGCCCCGCTTGCTGCCAGGTGCTGGCGACGGTGCCGGGGTAGCCGCAGAGGACGGCGGCCTCCAGCTGGCCGACGTCGATGCCCAGCTCGAGGGCGTTGGTGGCGACGACGCCGCGCACCTCCCCGTGGCGCAGGCCCTGCTCGATCTCCCGGCGCTGCAGGGGGCGGTACCCCCCGCGGTAGCCGCGCACCGCTTGCTCGGGCAGCCGGCTGGCCTGGCGCACGCGGGTCAGCAGCACCTCGGTGGCCACCCGTGAGCGGGCGAAGACGATCGTCTGGACGTCGTTGCTCAGCAACAGGCTGGCCAGGCGGGCGCTCTCGCCGAGGGCGCTGCGCCGGATGCCCAGCTCCCGGTTGACCGCCGGCGGGTTGTAGAAGACGAAGTGGCGGGCGCCGCGGGCGGCGCCGTCGTCGTCCACCAGGCGACAGTCCCGTCCGGTGAGGCGGGCGGCCAGCTCGGTGGGGTTGGCGATGGTGGCGGAGCAGCAGATGAACTGCGGGCGGGAGCCGTAGAACTCGCAGACCCGGCGGAGCCGGCGCAGGACGTTGGCGACGTGGCTGCCGAAGACGCCGCGGTAGTGGTGCAGCTCGTCGACCACGATGTAGCGCAGGTTCTCGAACAGGCGCTGCCACTTGGTGTGGTGGGGCAGCACCCCGGTGTGCAGCATGTCCGGGTTGGTGACCACGATGTGCCCGGCCAGGCGCACGGCGCGCCGGGCGGTGATCGGGGTATCGCCGTCGTAGGTGTAGGTCTTGATGTCCGCGCCGGTGGTCTCGATCAGGCCGTGCAGCTCGGTGTACTGGTCCTGGGACAGGGCCTTGGTGGGGAACAGGTAGAGGGCCCGGGCGCGGGGATCGTCCAGGATCGTGTCCAGGACGGGGAGGTT
Organism: Chloroflexota bacterium; assembly: GCA_035537855.1. GTDB lineage: Bacteria > Chloroflexota > UBA11872 > UBA12225 > UBA12225 > DATLLM01. Next base: position 2,038 of record DATLLM010000189.1, read on the forward strand.
GTAGCAGAGGGTCTTCCCGCTGGCGGTTGAGGTGACGACGCAGACGTCCTCGCCGTCGAGCGCCGCGCCGACGGCGGCGGACTGGTGGGTGTAGAGGCGGCCGATGCCGCGCCGGCCGAGCGCCTCGACCAGCCGGGGGTCGAGCCGCTCGGGCCAGGGCCCGTAGCGGGCCTCCTGGGCGGGGTTGAGGCGCCAGGCGGTGACGTTGGCCCGGAAACCCGGGTCGGCCAGCAGCTGCTCGACGAGCTGATCCAGGGTCATGGGGAGGTCCCGAGTCCAGAGTCCGAGGTCACGCCACCGGGACGGCGAACGCCTGTTCGAAGCTCGCAGGCGATTGTATCCCAATCCGCCCGCCCAACACTGTGACGAGTCAACCGCGAAGGTGGTCCGCAGCCACCCGGGACGGGGGACCTCGGACCGCGCGAGCCCCAGGGAGCGCTAATAGGCGCGGCGGTCGGAGATCCAGCGGGCGGTGGCCCCGCGCAGGGCGAGCCCCAGCAGGCAGATCAGCAAGATCACCCCCCCGGCCTGGATGCCGGCCGCCCAGGACTGGCGCGCGGCGACGAAGATGACGAACGAGACGAAGCCGTAAGCGGCGAAGATCAGCCCGGCCAGGATCAACGGGAAGACGCAGCCGACGGCCAGGCAGGAATAGGCGACGGTGCGCCGTTCCCCCCACGGCTCCTGGACGACGAACGCGCGCCGGGCCTCGGCGTCGACCAGCCAGGCGGAGAGGAGCCAGAAGAGGCCCAGCAGCAGAGGGAGGGCCTTGAGCACCACCTCCCCGGTGGCGAGCTGCTGCAACGCGGGCGGCAGCAGTCGCTGGAAGAGGGGCACGGCCGGCGCGGCCGGGGCCTCGGCAGGAGGGGCCGGCTGGGCGGGCGCCGGCTGGGCTTCCGGGGCCGCCGGGGCCGCGTCGGGCGCGGCGGCCGGGGTCAGCGGCGCCGGAGCGCGCCGTCCGGCGACGAGGGGGCTGATCAGCAGCACCAGCAGCAGGGCGGCGATCCCGGCGGCGCCGGCGATCACCCACCGCCGGCGGCGCGGGTCCTCCCACGCTTCGAGCAGCGGGTCGTACCACGGCCCGCCGGGAGCGGGCGACGGTGGCGTGCCGTTGGACGGGGCGGGATCGGGCGAGAGCCTGGAGACCATCGGAAGGGGCCTGGTGGGAAACGGCGGCGGCGGAGCGGATGGACCTTCCGGCGAGCCGGGGCGGGATGAGGGGGTGGTTCCTGCTGTCGACGCTTCCTGCTCAGTGGCCACGACTACCAGCCATAGGTGAGGCGCATGATGAGTCGCGAGGGAAGCCCGGCTTGACGCATCTTCTGTTGAACGGACGCTACCGGATATGTG
>DATLLM010000190.1:0-18149 GCA_035537855.1 Chloroflexota bacterium
GGTCCTGGGGGGCGTTCCGACCGCGCTGGCCGCCTGCGCGCCGGGCGGCAGCGGCGGGGCTCCGGCGGACACGGCGGCGCCGACCGGCGTCAGTTTCATGATCTACGCCGGCGAGGAGGAGCGCCGCGCCTGGGAGGCGACGCGGGAGGGCTTCCAGGCCGCCTCGCCGCGGGACAAGCTGGAGATCATCTACGCCCCGATCAACGATCCCACCTTCAACTACGACGAGAAGCTGCGGGCCATGATGGCCGCGGGCAACGCCCCGGACACCGTCCGGGTGGCCGTACGCGCCTACGCCACGGACGGCGCCCTGCTCGACCTCGAGAGCTACGTGCAGAAGGACCGCGCGTTCGACGCCGCGGACAGTCTGCCGGGGGTGCTCGATTCCGGCCGCTGGAAGGGCAAGCTCTACCTGCTGGTGGGCAAGCTCGGCCCTCAGATCCTGTACTACAACGTGCGCAAGTTCCAGGAGACCGGAACGCCGCTGCCCAACGAGCAGGCGGCGCAGGGGCGCTGGAACTTCGACGCGTTCGTGCAGGCCGCCGAGCGACTCACCGACCGGCGTTCGGCGCCGCCGCGGCAGATCGCCTACGGGCCGTACACCGCGTTCTGGTCGTGGATCGCCCAGGGCGGGGGCAAACCGTTCAACGCGGACTACTCGGAGGGCTACCTCGACCGGGCGGAGAACTACGACCCGGCGCAGTTCCGGGCCGACCTGCTGCTCAAGCGGTCGGTTGCCGTCAAGCCGGACGACCCGCAGACGCACAAGAGCTGGCAGGGCTTCGCCGACGGCTACGTGGCGATGTTCATCAGCGGTCCCTGGCAGATGGCGCGCATCTTCGGACGGCTCTCCGATCCCTGGGACATCGCCCCGCCGCCGCTGCAGCCGAACGGCCGCCCGCAGATGAATACCGGGGGCGAAGGGGTGTGGAAGGGGAGCAAGGTGCCCGAGTCGGCGTACCGCTGGGTGGCGTTCATGGAAGGCAAGGAGGGGCAGCGCATCTGGTCCGGGCTCGGCACCGACCTCCCCGGACGGCGCAGCATCCTGGCCGACTTCGCCGCCGGCAAGCTCTTCAAGGACCCCAAGATGGCGCCGCCGAACAACAAGCTGTGGCTGGACATCGTCCCTAAGAGTGAGAAGACGCACCTGTTGCCCAAGGACGCCAACGACCTCTACAACGCCGCCTGGTCGAGCGTCGAGGCGGGCACCGCCAGCGCCCGCGAAGCGTTCGCCGACGCCAACCGGCGGGCGGCCCCCTTCCTGAAGGGCACCTGAGCCGGCGCCGCCCCTTCGCTTGACCACCGCCCCAGCGGCCGAACCCCGCCCGCAGACGGGCGGGCGACTCGGGGGCCGGTCCCACCGGGCGGCCACGCCGGAGGCGGTACCCTCTTTGGTGTGAACGTGAACGCGGTGTGAGCGACTCCGAGCGCCGGGCGGCCCTGATCTTCAATCCGAACGCCGGGGCCAAGCTGGGGCTGTCCACGAACGACGCCAGCCCCGAAGCGGCGCAGGCGGCGCTCGACGCCGCCGGCGTACGCTACGACGCCTGGCCGACGGAGTACGCCGGGCACGCCACGGAGCTGGCCCGGCGGGCCGTGACCCAGGGGTACCGGCTGGTCGTGGCCGCCGGGGGGGACGGCACCGTGAACGAGGTCGCCCAGGGGCTCGTCGGCACCCAGGTCGTCCTGGGCGTGATGCCTCTGGGCAGCGTGATGAACGTGGCCCGCACGCTGCACATCCCGCGCGAGCTGGAGGGCGCCGCCCGCCTGATCGCCGAGGGCGTGACCCTGACGATGGACGTCGGCCGGGCCGCCGGCAGCGCCGGGGAGCGCTACTTCCTCGAAGCGGCCGGCGTCGGTCTGGACGCAGCCCTGTTCCGCTACTTCGACCGGCTGGACAAGGGCGCCCCGCGGGTGCCCGTGCTCCGAGCCGCCTGGCGCTTCCTGAGCGGCCTCGGCGTGCCCCGCCTGTACGTGGAGATCGACGGCCGGCGGCGCACGGTCTGGGCGCCGATGGTGACGGTGGCCAACAGCCCGTTCCTGGGCGCCGCGTACGCCATCGCTCCCGAGGCGCTGGTGGACGACGGCTGGCTGGACGTCGTGCTGTTCCACCGGCTGGGCACGCTGCACGTCATGCTCTACCTCCTGCTCGTCGCCGGGGGCCGGCCGTTCCCCCGGCCCAGGGGGGTCGAGTCCTTGCGCGCGCGGCAGATCTCCGTGCGCACCCGCCGGCGCACCCTGCCGGCCCACGCCGACGGCGATCCCCTGGGACGCACGCCGGTGACGTTCACCGTCGTCCCCCACGCCCTGCGGGTGATCGTCGGCCCGGCGGCGAAGGACGAGCGCCCGCCGTGGGGGCTGCCGCCGAATGACGACGGGCCCCAACCGGGCGGGTAGAATCCGGGCACCAATGGCGTTCGCCACTGCCCGGCCGGCCCCGGCCCCGGCCCCGGCCACCGCCGGCGCAACCGGCGCCGGTACCCGGGCGGGCGCCGGCGCGCTCGCCCTGCCCCTGCTCGCCGCTGGTCTGGCCCTGCTCACCGTCCTCTCCCGCCTGCCCTTCCGCAGCCACTACCTGTTCTCCTGGGACAGCGCCAACTTCGCGCTCGCCCTGGAGCGGTACAACGTGGCCTTCCATCAGCCGCAGCCCCCCGGCTACCCGCTCTACGTCGGCGCGGCCCGGCTGCTGCTGCCCCTGCTCGGCGGGGCCAACGCCAGCTACGTCGCCCTCAGCGTCCTGGCCAGCGGTCTGGCCGTCTTCTTCCTGACCCTGGCCGGGGCCCGGCTCGCCGGACGGACGGTGGGCCTGCTCGGCGCCCTGCTGCTGGCCACCAGCTCGGTCTTCTGGAGTCAGGGCGAGGTCGCGTACCCCTACGCCTTCCTGGCCTGCTTCTCCTCGCTCGTGGCCTGGCTCTGTCTGGTGATCCGCGGCGGCGGGCGGCGGGCGGGGGCGCTGGTCGCGCTGACCGGGGGGGTGATCGGCTTCGCCGCCGGCTTCCGCAGCGAGCTGCTGCCGTTTCTGGTGCCGCTCTGGCTGGACGCCGCCCTCACCCGGCCGGGGGCCTGGCGCCCGCGTCTGGCGGCGCTCGCTTGCGGCGGCGCCCTGATGGGCGTCGCCGTGCTCGCCTGGTACGTGCCCATGGTGCTGCTCAGCGGCGGCTGGGCGGCTTACCAGGCGGCGACCGGGAGCTACTACGCCTACTTCATCCAGACCACGTCCGGGGCGGGCAAGCTGCTGCTCGGCCTGCTGGAGAACACCCGCGCGCTCGTCGGCTTCCTCTACAACGGCATCGGTCTGGGGCTCCTGCCGGCGATCTACTTCGTCGGGCGCTACTTCTCCCCGCCGCATCTGGTGGTCGACCGCCCGGCGCGCTTCCTGCTGCTCTGGCTGCTGCCCCCGCTGGCGTTCTACATCACCGTGCACATCGGCAATCCCGGGTACGTCCTCTCCTTCCTCCCGGCCCTCTGCGTCTACGCGGCCGTCGCCACCATCGGGCTGATGGAGGACCTGCGCCGGGCGGCCGAGCTGCTGGTTGAGCGCTTCCGGGGCGGACGCGCCCTGGCGGCCCTGGCCCGGCCGGGCTGGGTCGTCCCGGCGGCCACCGGGTTCGTGCTCTGCGTCGCCGCGAGCAACGCCGCGCTCTTCCTCGTCGCCAGCGGCGAGGGGCGCCACCGGGAGATCAGCCAGATCGACGCCACCTTCTCCCGCCAGCTGGCCCACATCGCCGAGCGCTACCCCGCGGCTTCGAGCGTCCTGTTCGCCTACGACCGCTCGCGGCAGTACCGCTACTACCTGCCCGAGCACCGCATCGACCTGCTCTTCGACGTCGCCGTCGCCGGGGCGGTGACGGACACCAGCCGCTACTGGGAGCGCCGGCAGAGCTATACCGTGCCGCCCGGTGTGCAGGCCGTGCTCTTCCCCGACCTGTCCCGCAACACGAGCGACCAGCCCGGGCTGGTCGAGCGCGTCGACCTCGGCGGCGGCGTCGACCTGTACGTCGCCCGGGTGCGCCCGGGGGACGTGGTGCACTACGGCTACCAGTACGCCAGCGCCCAGCGGAGGGAACCGTGAGCGAGTCGAACGAATCGCCGGGGGCGGCCCCGGCCACAGCGGACGGCGCGCGGCTGTGCGTCGTCGCCCACCCCCTGATCGAGGACTGCCTCGCGCACCTGCGCGACGCGCGCACGGGGGTGGCCGACTTCCGGCGCTACGCGCGCCTGCTGACCCAGCTGCTCTGCTTCGAGGCGACGCGCGACCTGGCCCTGCGGCCGGACACGGTCGAGACGCCGCTCGAGCCGGCGCCGGTGCAGCGCCTGGCCGATCGAGTGGTGCTCGTGCCCGTGCTGCGCTCGGGACTGGCCATGCTGGAGACCGTCGGCTCCCTCTTCCCGGACGCCCGGGTGGGCTTCGTCGGCCTCGAGCGGGACGAGCGCACGGCCGTGGCACGGGGCTACTACCAGAAACTGCCCCGCGACCTGGCGGGGAGCAAGGTGATGATCCTGGAGCCGATGCTGGCCACCGGGGGCTCGGCGCTGGCCACCCTGGAGATCGCCTACGGCGCCGGCGCCGGGCACGTCCGGCTGGTCAGCGTCGTCGCGGCGCCGGAGGGCGTGCGGGCGCTGCACGCCCGCTTCCCTCAGACGGCGGTCTACACCGCCGTGCTCGACCGCGCCCTGAACGCGCGCAAGTTCATCCTGCCCGGGCTGGGCGATTTCGGCGACCGCTACTTCGGCACCGACTAGCGGCCCGCCGAGTCCGAGTTGTTACAGTGCTCCCGCGCCGGAGTCGGCCGCCCCGCCGGCGTGAGGGGGACCTGGAGCCCACCTCGGGGGAGGTAGAGACTCCCCCCCTGCAGAGAGGAGCAGACCGTGGACACCCCCTGGAACGCCTACATGCAGGTCGGCATCGTCCAGTTCATGATGTACCCGGAAGCCATGGCCGGGAACGACGACGCCCTGCAGAGCATCGAGCACCTGGCGGCCGACCCGCTGTTCGAGGTGCTGGAGATCACCCGGATCAACAACCCGGCGGTGCGGGAGCAGGTCCGCCAGGTCGCGGACATGGCCCACATCGACCTCGGCTTCGGCGCCCAGCCTCCGGTGCTGATGAACAAGCTGAACTCGGCGGCGCTGGACGAGGACGCCCGCCGCGCGGCCGTGGCGGACATCAAGCTCAGCATCGACCAAGCCTACGAGCACGGCTGCAAGCTGATGGCCATGATCGACGGGCTCGGCTCCTGGCCCGGCGAGGAGGGCCGCGAGCGGGCCCTCGAGCAGGTCACCCGCTCCCTGAACGAGCTGTGCGAGTACGCCGAGCGGCAGGCCAGAGACTACCAGCTGGCCATCTCGCTGGAGACGTTCGACCGGTCGATCGAGAAGAAGTCGCTCCTCGGCCCCACCCGCGACGCGGTCGACGTGGCCCGGCGGGTGCGCGAGCGCCACGCCAACTTCGGCCTGACCATCGACCTCAGCCACATCCCCCTGCTCGGGGAGTCGATCCGGGACAGCCTGACCCAGGCCCAGGACGTCCTGCTGCACACGCACATCGGCAACTGCCAGATGCGCGACCCGGCGCTGGCCAGCTACGGGGACAAGCACCCCCGCTTCGGCGCGCCGCACACCGAGAACGACACCGAGGCGCTGGCCGAGTTCCTGACCGTGCTCTTCGAGATCGGCTACTTCCAGAAGCCCGTCCCGACCCGGCGGCCGGTGGTCACCTTCGAGGTGCGGCCCCTGCCGGGCGAGCGCCAGGACATCCTCATCGCCAACTGCCGCCGCGTCCTGGAAGACGCGTGGGCCAGAGTCCCGGCGTCCAAGTAGAGAGAGGGGGTACCCGTCCCATGCCTAAGGTCTTCATCACCCGCAACATCCCCGCGGTGGGGCCGCAGAAGCTGCGCCAGCAATCCGGCTGGGACGTCCAGCAGTGGGAGAAGGACGAGGTCATCCCGCGGGAGACCCTGCTGCAGGCCGTGAAGGGCTGCGACGCCATCCTCTCCCTGCTCACGGAGCGCATCGACGCCGAGCTCATCGAGGCCGCCGGGCCGCAGCTGAAGGTGGTAGCCAACCTGGCCGTCGGCTTCGACAACTTCGTCGTCCCGGAGATGTCCCAGCGGGGGGTGATCGGCACCAACACCCCCGACGTGCTGACGGACACGACCGCCGACCTGGCCTTCTCCCTGCTGATGGCCACGGCCCGGATGCTGCCGCAGGCGCAGAAGTACGTCCTGGACGACAAGTGGAAGACCTGGGAGCCGCTCGGCTTCCTCGGTCAGGACGTGCACCACGCCACGCTGGGCCTGGTCGGCCTGGGGCGGATCGGGGCCGCCATGGCCCGGCGCGGCGCCGGCTTCGAGATGAAGGTGATCTACTACGACGCCTACCGCCGGCAGGACCTGGAGCAGCAGTACGGCTACGAGTACCGCGACTCGGTCGAGGCGGTGCTGCGGGAGGCGGACTTCGTCAGCCTGCACACGCCCCTGATGGAAGAGACCCGGCACCTGATGAACGCCGAGCGCCTGGCGATGATGAAGAAGACCGCCATCCTGATCAACTCCTCCCGCGGGCCGGTGGTCGACCCCGGGGCGCTCTACGACGCCCTGAAGGCCGGCACCATCTGGGCGGCCGGCCTGGACGTGACCGAGCCGGAGCCTCTGCCGGTGACCGATCCGCTGCTCACCCTGGACAACTGCCTCGTCGTGCCGCACATCGCCAGCGCCTCGATCAAGACCCGGGACAACATGAGCGAGCTGGCGGCGGACAACATCATCAACGTCCTCCAGGGGCGGGCGCCCAAGACCCCGGTCAACCCCGAGGTGGTCAAGCAGAAGGGCCTGAGCTGAGCATGGCCCGCCGGATACGCATCACCGCCGGCGGCGTCGCGGCGACGGCCGGACTGAACGATTCGGCGACGGCGACCGACATCTGGGAGGCGCTGCCGCTCAGCGCCCGGGCCAGCACCTGGGGCGACGAGGTCTACTTCGGCATCCCCGTCGCGCGCGACGTGGAGGACGGGCGGGAGACGGTCGACCTCGGAGACCTGGGCTACTGGCCGCCGGGCAGCGCCTTCTGCATCTTCTTCGGCCAGACGCCGGCCTCGCGCAGCGCGGGCGAGATCCGACCGGCGTCTGCGGTGAACGTGGTCGGCCGGGTCGACGGGGACGCCACCGTGTTCAAGGCGGTGCGCTCGGGGCAGCCGGTCACCCTGGAACGGCTCGAAGACTGACGCCGTGGCAGCGACGCGTTCGACCGCCCCCCCGGCCCCCCTCACCTTCGGCATCGTCGGCGCCGGGGGCATCGCGAACAAGCTCCACCTGCCCCAGCTCAGCGATCTGCCGGATGCGCGCGTGAAGCGCCTCTCCGGCCGCTCGGCGCGGCGCCTGGGCATCCTGTCCGAGCGCTTCGGCGTGCCCTTCTGGTCGCACGACCACCGGGATATCCTCGACGATCCCGAGATCGACGCCGTGGTCGTCGCCCTGCCGCACCCGCTCCACGTGCCGGTGGGGCTGGAGGTGCTCGCCGCCGGGAAGCACCTCTTGATGCAGAAGCCCCTCTGCGGGGACATGGACGAGGCCGACCGCTTCGTGGCGGCGGCGGACGCCAGCGCCCAGACCGTGCTCTGCCTGCCCCATTTCGGCCCCAGCGTGTACGCCATCCGGGAGCAGATCGCCGCCGGCGCCGTCGGCACGGTCTCCGGCGTCCACGGCCGCAGCAGCCACGGGGGGCCGGAGGTCTACTACGCCGAGGTGCGCGACGCGTTCGAGGAGCCGGCGGGCGACCTGTGGTTCTTCGACGCCGGGCAGGCCGCCGTCGGCGCCCTGTTCGACATGGGCGTCTACGCCACCTCCCAGGTAATCGCCACCTGCGGCGACGTCTCCCGGGTCTTCGGACGCACGGCCACCCTGTCCAAGCCGACCACCCTGGAGGACACGGCCACCCTGCTGCTGGAGTTCGAGAGCGGGGCCCTCGGCACGGTTGAGACGTCCTGGTGCGATCCCGCCCGCACCGGCTTCCTGCACGTGCACGGCACCCGGGGCAAGCTGACCAGCCCCGGCCACGAGGCGAACCCGCTGACGCACTGGACGCCGGGCTCCTACACCCGGGAGGACATCCCCCCGGTGCCCGAAGCGGTCGACGTCGGGCCGTTCGACGTGGGCAACGCCCACCGCCACTTCGTGGACTGCGTGCGGGCGGGGACTCAGCCGCCGCTCTCGAACCCCCGCACCGCCCGGCACGTCACCGAGGTGTTGCTCGCCGGGCTGGAGTCGGCGCGCAGCGGGCGGCCGGTGGAGATCCGCTCCCGCCTGGCCTGAGCCGGGACCGCCGCGCCGGGGCGCCTGATCCGCGGCCCGGACGTCCGTCGTCCCTCGCGGCGCGGGCGGCGCCGCTCGTCGGGACGGAGGACCGCCTCAGGAGGACCTAGAGTCGGCCGGCGACCTCGTTCGGGTCCTCTTCGTCCTCGCTGAAGTCGCGTACGATCTGATCGTACGTCGCGGCCGGGGCGACGACGGAGACGACCCGCCCGTTCTTCCAGAAGAGCGAGGTTCCGGGATAGAATCCGAAGTACATCAGCGCCACCTCGGCTTCGAGCGGGCGGTCGAAGATGATTCGGAACGTGTCTTGGCCGATTCGCTCGACCTTGGGGCGGCGCCCGGGCACGATGATTGTCCTCCAGTTGAGTCTAGGCCGCCGGGCCAGCCGGCGCAACGGTTGAATCTCCGGCGCGCCGTCCGCGGCACCCTGCTGCCCCTGACCGGACTGCTCGTGCTGGCGCTCGCCGCCCTGGCCGTCGCCTGGACGCCACCGGCCACCGCCGGCGATCTGCGGCCCAGCCCGGATGCCGTCGAGTACGGCCTCGGCGCGGCCGACCTGGCCGCCGGTCGCGCGCCCCGGGTGCGCATCGGGGACGTCTCGGCGCCCTCGCGCTACCCCTTCGGCCTCCCCCTGCTCGCCGCCCCGGTGGTGCGCCTCGCGGCCGGCAGGGGCGCGCCGCGCCCGCAAGACGCGGTGCTCGCCAGCGCGCTCGCCGGCGCCGTGCTGGTCTGGGCCGTGACTCTGAGCGGGGCCCGGGCCTGCGGCGGCCGCACGCGCTGGCTGGTGGGCGCCGCCGGCGGCGCCCTGACCCTGATCAGCCCTTTCTACGTCGAGTACGCCCGGTTGGTGATGGCCGAGGTGCCGGCGGCCGCGCTCGTCGCCCTGCTGGCCCTCCTGTTCGTCTCCGTCGCGGGGCCGGCCGGCGGCGGCGCCCGGGCCCCGACCGCGCGCCGGGCGGCGGCCTGGGGCGGTCTGGCCGGGTTGTTGCTCGCCCTGGCGGTCACGGTGCGTCTGTCCAACCTGCACCTGCTCCTCGCCGCCGGAGCGGCCCTGGCCGCGCTCGCCTGGGGCGCCCCGCGACGACCGTCGGTCGGGTTCGCCGGCGGGCTCGCCGGCGGGCTCGCCGCCGGCGTGCTGCCCCTGCTGATCGCCAACTGGACGACGTTCGGCGGCCCCCTGACCACCGGCTACCACCTCTGGACGCCGGAGTGGGCCGGCGGCGAGCGCCCGCAGTTCGCGCTGCGCTACGCCCTCGACCGGCCGGCCCTGCCGGCGAGCGCGGCGCAGGGGAACCTGGTCCACCTGGTGAGCGCCTGGGCCGGTCTGCCGGCGGCCGGCGACGGCGGCGCCCCCGTCGGCAGCCCCCTGCACGCGGCGGCGGCGGGCCTGCTCGTGGCCGGAGCGGCGATCGGCCTCCTGCGCCTGGCCGGTGCCGGCCGGGCGGGCCGGACGCTCGGGGCGTTCGTCGCCGCCGGCTCGCTCGGCGCGCTGCTCGGCTACGGCCCGTACTACTACCAGGACGTGCGCTACCTCACCCCCTGGGCGCCGCTGTGGCTCCTGCTCGCCGCCGCCGGCTGGCTCTGGCCGCTGGCGGCGCGGTCGCCGGGGGACCGGCCGGCGTGGCGCGCGGCGGGGCGGGCGGGCCCGGCCGCCGGCGGGCTCGCCGTCCTGGCTTTCGCCCTGCGGCCGCTGCCGGCGACGCTGAGCGCCACCCCGCTGTGGCGGGCGACGGTCGCGCGCCAGGGCGCCGCCGAGAGCCCCCGCCTGGCGCAGATGGAGGCCCTGGACCGCGACCTGCCGGCGGACGCCTGGCTGATCTCGGCCATCGACGGGCCCCTGCTGCAGTACCACGTCCTGCGCGACAGCGAGCGGCGCTACGTGCCCCTGGCCAGGGGGTTGGAGTTCGTGGACAAGCCGCCCTTCCGGACGCTCCCGGACGCCGAAGCGCTGGCGGCGCAGGTCGCCGCCCGGGCGGCACTCGGCCGGCCGGACGCGGTCGTGATCGACCGCTGGTCGCTCGAGTTCGCCGAGGGGCTGCCGGACTACCGGCGGGCGCTGGAGCGCGTGCTGGACGGGCTGGAGCTGGTGCCCGGGGGGGCGGAGGGGCCGCAGAATCCGAGCTACTACGCCCTGCGCCGGCGCACGCCGCAGGGGCCCCTGCCCGCTTACGCGCTGCGCGACGGCGACGCCGTCCGGGACAGCCGCGGCGCCGTCTTCGTCCTCTCCGGGGGCGAGCTTCGGCACGTCCCCAACCTGACCGCGTTCCGGGCCGCGGGGCTGCGCTGGGAGGCCGTGCGCCGGCTGCCGGACGCCGTCCTGGAGACGGCGCTTGAGGGTCCGCCCCTCCCCGGCTGAGCGCTCCCCGCCTCGCCCCTGCGCCCGGCGGCGGCGGGGGGGTGCCACCGGCCCTCAACCCGGGGCCGGCCGGCGCGTGCTATTCTATCGAACCGCCTGATCGAAACGCTTCGATGACCGTCACGATCAAGGACATCGCCGTCCGCGCCGGGGTCTCCATCAGCACCGTGCACTACGCCCTGAGCGGCACGCGGCCCATCCGGGACGCCACCCGCCGGCGGGTGCTGGACGCGGTGCGTGACCTGGACTACCAGCCCAACGCCGGCGCCGCGACCCTGCCGACGGGGCGCACCGGGCGGCTGGCGGTGGTCATCGCCGGGCTCGAGCCGGCGTTCGCCAACACCTACTTCTCGGACGTCGTGCGCGGCCTGGCCGCCGCCGCCGAGGCGCGGGACTACACCGTCGTGCTCTACACCGCGTACGGGCGGCGGGCCGCCGGCGGCTGGCGGCCGGCGCACATCCTGCGCCGGCGCGAGGCGGACGGGATCGTCTTGATGGGCACGCAGATCCCGGAGGCCCACCTGGACGAGCTGGCCGGCAGCGGTCCCTGCGTCCTGCTCAACCGCGAGCACCCGGGGCTGCCCTCGATCACCGCCGACCGCCGGCAGGGGGCCGCCCGGGCGACGGCCCACCTGCTCGCGCTCGGCTGCGACCCGGTGACGCTGCTCGCCGCCGACTTCCGCGGCGGTGGCCCGGCGGAGGCCCGCCCCGAGCAGGCCGGTTTCCGCGACGCCGGCGCCGCCGCCGGGGTCGCCTACGACGCGGCGGGCGTGCGCTTCGTGCCCGCCCCCGGCTCGGCCCGGGCGGCGGCGGACGCCCTGCTCGAGCGCCTGAGGCGCGCCCGGCGCAGCGGCCGGCGGCCGGGCCTGGTGGTCTTCAGCTACACCCTGGCGCCGGAAGTCTGCGAGGCGATCGCCGCCTCCGGGCTGGCCGTGCCGGAGGACCTGGGGCTCGTGCTCGGGGACGACGACGGCGGGCGCCACGACGCGCTCGACGTCCCCCTGACCACGGTCCAGGCCCCCAAGTTCGAGATGGCCGCCGCCGCCGTCGACCTGCTCGTCGAGCAGGTGCGCGCCGGCGACGGGGCGCCGGCCGGGCGCGGGGCGGACCGCCCCCGCCGGCGGCTGCCGATGGCGCTTCACGTGCGCTGGTCGTGTGGCGCCCGTCCCCGGCGCCGGGGGGCCGGGCCGCGTCCGGGCGAGGGCGAGGTCGAGATGCAGCGAGCGGGTGGCGGCGAGACGCCGTGGCACCCACAGGGCAGGAGGTAAGCGCGAGATGGTGGCAGCAGGCGTTGGGGCAGCGCAGCGGGCCGCGGGGGGCACCCGCCGGTCGGTGGTGAAGGGCGCGACGATGGCGTTGGGGGCGGCCGGGGCCGTCGCCACGCTCGCCGCCTGCGGCCAGGGCGGGGGCGCCCCGGCGGCGGGCACCAGCGGGGCCCCGGCCAGCCTCTCCGGATCGCTGACCTGGTTCATGCGCGCCGCCGCCGCCGAGCTCCCCTGGGAGCAAGCGGCCGTGACCGCGTTCAAGGAGCAGGCGCCGGGGGTGACGGTCAACCTGGAGACGGTCAGCGTCGCCCGGGACTTCGATCCCAAGCTGACCGCGCTCGTCGCCGGCGGGACGCCGCCCGACGTCTGGACCCACTGGGGCGAGTCCGGCTTCGGGGACTACCAGGCCAAAGGCCTGCTCGCCGACCTCACCCCCATGGCGGCCCGGGACAGGGTGGACGGCAGCACCTTCCTGCCCAACACCTACGACGCCTGGAAGGTCGGAGGCAAACTCTACGGTCTGTCCTTCAACCAGCGCTTCGGCACCTTCGTCTACTACAACAAGCAGCTCTTCGACGCCGCCGGCGTGCCGCTACCGGCGACGGACTGGGAGGACCGCACCTGGACCTGGGACCGCATGGCCGAAGCCGCCCGTCGGGTGACCGGCAGCGGCGCCGCCGGGCAGACCTTCGGCTTCGGCGCCGGCGCGCAGCCGGGCCTGTGGGGCCTGGCCTACCAGTTCGGGGGGGACTTCTTCACCAAGGAGCACTACGCCAACGGGCTGGCCCGGACGAGCAACATCGGCTCGCCCGAGGTGCTCGCGGCCATGACCGCCCGGGCGGACCTGATGAACAAGACCCGCGTCTGGCCGACCCAGGCGGACTTCGCCGCCGTGGGCATCAACGGGCTGACCCCGCTGTTCATCGCCGGGCGCCTGGGGATGCTGATGGACACCGGCTCCGAGTGGCCGCGCATCGACAAGGAGTCGAGGTTCGAGTGGGGGGTGGCCGCCGTCCCGCGCCAGAAGGACAACAAGATGGTCAACTTCATCAACCCCCTGATGCTGTCGAAGGACAGCAAGAACAAGGAGGCCGCCTGGGCCTTCATGAAGTGGAACGTGGGCGAGCCGGGGCAGCGCCTGCTCGTCCAGAACAGCTTCCAGCCGGTGCACAAGGCCCTGGTCGACGAGTGGCTCAAGGGCGGCAGCTTCAAGCAGACCGCCGCCGAGGTGAAGAAAGTGGTCGAGGGGGCCGCGCCCCACAGCCAGATCAGCCCGAACCAGCTCTTCGTCGAGTTCGGCCTGGTGCGCACCGCCGTCGACGAGGCCATGGCCGCCACCTGGAGTGGCGAGCGCTCGGCTGCGGACGGGCTGCGAGACGCCAAGACCAAGGTGGACTCGATCCTGACGGAGACGTACGCCCGCTACGGGGGAAAGTAGCGGCGAGAAGCCGAAGCCCGAAGTCCCGAATCCGGGACTTCGGGCTTCGGGCTTCGGGCTTCGGGCTTCGGGCTCCGGGATGGACCTCCTGGGACCCGGAACCGGGGAGCTCGCCCTCAGCGCGCGGCGGACGGGTTGTCGATGGGCGCGCCGATGACGCTGCCCCACTCCGTCCACGACCCGTCGTAGTTGCGCACGTTGGGGTAGCCGAGCAGCTCCTTGAGCACGAACCAGGTGTGGCTGGAGCGCTCGCCGATGCGGCAGTAGGCGATCACCGGGCGGTCCGCGGACACGCCCTTGCCCCCGTAGAGGGCGGCGAGCTCCTCCCTGGACTTGAAGGTGCCGTCCTCGTTGGCGGCCTGGGCCCAGGGGACGTTGGCGGCGCCGGGGATGTGGCCGCCGCGCTGGGCCGTCTCCGGCAGGCCGGGAGGGGCGAGCACCTCACCGGAGAACTCGGCGGGCGAGCGCACGTCCACGAGCGATCCGGCGGCGGCGGCGACGAAGTCCTTGACCTGGTCGCGATAGGCGCGCAGGCTCCAGTCCGGCTCGCCCGCGCTGTAGCTCGTCGGGGCGACCGCGGGGGCGTCGGTGGTCAGCTCCCGCCCCTCCAGCTCCCACTTCTTGCGCCCGCCGTTCATCAGGGTGGCGTTCTTGTGGCCGTAGATCTGGGAGACCCAGTAGGCGAAAGCGGCGAACCAGTTGTTGTTGTCGCCGTAGAAGACGATCTTGGTGTCCGCGTCGATCCCGGAGCGGGAGAGCAAGGCCTCCCAGTCCGCCTTGGTCGGGATGTCCCGTTGCACCGGGTCGGACAGCTCGCTCTGCCAATTCCAACTGACCGCGCCGCGGATGTGGCCCTGCTCGTAGGCGCCGGTGTCGACGTCCACCTCGACCAGCCGCACGCCGGCGTCCGCGCCGTGCGCGGCCACCCACTCCGTGCTCACCAGGGCTTCCTGGTTGGCGTACGTTCCCCCCGACTGGGCTGCACCCGATGCTGTCATGCCTCTACTCCTCGTCGTGACTCTTCGTGACTCTTCGTGACTCTTCGTGTCCCGGTCGCGTTCGACTGCGCGGGGCGCCCGGCGGCCCGCCCCCGACTACCAGCGACGCACGTCGCCGTCGTCGATGCAGGCCCCCCGGGTGAGCTGCATCAGCAGGTAGTTGCCGCTCACGGGCAGGGCGGCGGCGTGCGCCGCCCAGTGCGCCTGCTCGCCCGGCGGCAGGTGCGCGGTCAGCTCGCCGACGGACGCGTGGATCAGGCCGTCGCCGCCGATGCCGAAGTCCAGCAGCCACTGCGGGCAGCGCACGCGGCCGACCGTGTCCGTGCGAATCACCCGGTAGGTGCGGTCCTCCCGGTAGCGGTCGAGCACGTCCGCCCGGAACCAGACCTGGGCCAGTTGGGGCATCCCGGCCAGGATGCGCCGCAGCAGCAGCTCCCCCTGCCCGCCCCCACGCGTCTCCGTTGCCACTCAGGCGTCCAAACTACAGTAAGTGATGCGACTTACTCAATATTAAGGCCGGTTGGAAGATAGCATACGTCCGGGTGGCGGTCAACGGCGCCGGCGGCTCAGGCCGATTCGAAGTAGCGGTCCAGCTCCCAGGGGCTGATCTGGCGCTGGTAGGCCGCCCACTCCCGGGCCTTGGTCAGCGCCAGGCGCTCGTAGACCGGCGGCCCGAGCGCCTCTCGCAGGGGGCCGTCCCGCTCCAGCTCGGCCAGGGCCTCGCCGAGCGCGGCCGGCAGGGGCTCGAGCGCCCCGCCGGCGCCGGCGGGGCGGGCGCCCCAGTCGGCGGCGAGCGGCGGCGGCGGCGTCAGGCCCCGCCGCAGGCCATCCAGCCCGGCGGCCAGGGCGGCGGCGAGGGCCAGGTACGGGTTGCAGGCCGGGTCGGCGCAGCGCAGCTCGAGCTCGACCGGCAGCGGCTCGGCCCGCCGGCGGCGCCCGGGCAGGCGGATGGCCGCTTGCGGCGCGCTGCGGCTCCAGGCCCGGTAGCGGGGCCCGTCTCCGTCGCCGCCGAGGCGCTTGTACGAGTTGACGGTTGGGGCGCTCACGGCGCAGAGGGCCGGCAGGTGGGCCAGCTGGCCGGCGAGGAACGCCAGCCCGGCCGGCGACAGCTCCCACTCCGCCGTCGCGTCGCCCAGGACGTCGGCGCCGCCGGCGCGGGCGACGGACTGGCGCAGCCGGAGGGACGAGCCGGCGGCGCCGGCCACGGGCACGGGCATGAAGGTGGCCTGCAAGCCCCGGCGCTGGGCGACGGAGCGGATCGCGAACTTGCAGACGAGCACGGCGTCGGCGGCGGCCAGCGCGGGCAGCCGGGGCAGGACGACCTCGTACTGCCCGGGGCCGGCCGCGTGGCTGGTCGCCGCCGCCGGGACGCCGAGGGACGCGAGGGCGTTCACGACCTCCCCGCCGATCCCGGCGCCGGCGGGATCGAGCGCCCCGCCCCGGTCGAGCGGCACGCTCCCGCCGGCGCCGTCCGGCCGGAAGAGGTAGAACTGCACCGCGGCGGCGACGTTGTAGCGCAGCCCCTCGGCGACCGCCTCCTGCACGGCGCGGCGCAGCACCCCCCGCGGGTCGGCGGGGAAGGGCTGCCCGTCCGTGGTCAGGACGTCGCAGGTCACCCGGGCCGTGCGCTGCCCGTCCGGCCCGGCCCAGGGCAGGGCCCCCCAGGATGAGAGGTCCGGGCGCAGCAGCAGGTCGGTCTCCATCGAGCGGGCGTCGCCCTCCACCGCCGAGCCGTCGAACCAGTGGCCGTAGCGCAGCGTCTCCTCCACCTGGCCGGCCGGGAGGACGACGCTCTTCACCGCGCCGGCGACGTCGGTGAACTGGCAGTCGACGAAGTGCCAGGCCCCCGCTTCCAGTCCGCGCCAGACGTCCCCGGCGGCCGTCACCTGCGGGGCGCCCCGGAGGCGGCGGCGTGGCTCCCGGCGCCACCGGCAGCGGGCGGCTGCGGATCGCTCATCGGCCGGTGGACTGGGAGGCCCAGTAGCTGTCCAGCACCTGCTGGATGCGGGGCTGGCTCGCGTCGAGGGCGTCCTTCGGAGTCGCCTTGCCGCTGCGCACGTCGCTCAGGGCCTGGGCGAGGCCGGCGTCGCGGTTGAGCACGTTCTCGGTCACCTCCGAGGCGAGATTGATCGAGGCCCCCTCGATGGCTTTGACGAACGCCTCGGCGTTGGCCACGTTGTACTTCAGGCGCACGGAAGGCAGCCAGAACTTGCGGATCGCCTCCGGGACGTTGCACATCCGGCCGCCTTCGGCGACGCGCTGCTGCCCTCGCTCGCCGGCGATCCACTTCATCACGTCCCAGGCGGCCTCTTTGTCTTTGCACTGCCGGGTCAGGGCCTGCCCTTCGATCAGGTTCATGTGCGGCGTGCGGGCCGCTTTCCCCCGGGGGAGCAGCTGGACGTCGTAGGCGGTGCCCCCTTCGCGCTGCGCGCCGGGGCCCCACATCCGGGGCAGGAACCAGGGCCCCTCCACCTTCATCGCCACGCCGCCGAGCTCCAGGCGATTGTAGGCCGGATCGGCGTCGAGGAGCTGCTGGGTGGGCGCCATCTGCAGCTTGTACTGGCTGTCGTAGAGCTGATACTGGTACGCCTCGATCACCGGGCCGGCGTTCCAGACGGCCTTCTTCGGCTCCGCGATGCGGTCCCACTCCAGGTGGTTGTTCATCCGCCACCATGGGGTGTTTCGCAGATAGCCGCCGTTCCATTGATAGGCGTAGACCTGCTTGCCGTCCTGCTGCCGGGTCAGTCGCCGGCAGAGGTCCTGGAACTCGGTGTAGGTCCAGCCCTCCCGGGGGTAGGCGATTCCGGCCCGGTCGAAGTACTCCTTAACGTAGTACATCAGCAGCGTCCCCGTGCTGGACGGGGAGACGTAGCGCTTTCCCCGGAACGTGGTCTGCAGGTCGTAGGCCGCGTCCGCCGGCCAGGGCGTCGACCACTTGTCCCGAGAGGCCAGCTCGTCCAGGGGCTGCAGGGCCCCCTTCCCGGCGTACTCCTGCCACATCCAGCCCTGGACGTAGACCAGGTCGGAGGCCGTCCCGGCGGCCAGCCGGGCGGCGAGCGCGTCGTAGTAGGCGGGGCCGCCCGAGCCGGCGGCGTCCTGGTGGTCGTTCTCGATGGCGATGTCCGTGTGGGCGGCGTTGTAGTCGGCCAGGATGGCGTCGTGGATGTTCCGGTCCCGGACGTCGCCCCAGACCTGGACGCGGACGGTGTACGTGCCCACCCGCCGCGGGCCCCCCGGCTGCGCCGGCGGACCGGGCGCGTCCGCCCGGCCGCAGGCGGCGAGCAGTCCGGCGCCGGCGCCGAGCACCGCTCGCCGCGAGCGGCGCCCCGCGCCCGTCCCCGTCGGCGCCTGCGCCGCGCGAGCGTTCATCGCGTGAGTCTCTCCGGGCAGAGCATACGTCCCGGTCCCGGGAGGGGCAACCACCGGGTCCCGACCGGGCCGCGGCCGGGCCGCGGCCGGGCCGGGCCGGGGCCGGGACCCCCCGCCGGACGGCGGCGGCGCTCCCTTGACTCGCCCGGCGCCAACCCGTAACGTTCCGGCAGCGAGGTGCCGTGGGAAGGACGAGCCCGAAGCAGACGAACCCGTTCGCGCAGTCCGCGTGGCGCGACCGCGCCGTTCAAGCCGTCTTCGGCGTCGTCGTGTGGTGGGCCGTCTACTACCGGGTCTCCGCCCACTACGGGCTCGGCGGAGGCATGATCGCCGCCACCTGCGCCGCCTGGGCGTACGTCGCGGTCTGCGCCTGCGCCTCGTACCTGCTCAACCAGCGCGGCGCGGGCAGTAACC